>CAZNOE010000979.1:0-2556 GCA_964574525.1 uncultured Bifidobacteriaceae bacterium | reverse complement strand
ACGGGCGGCGTCGAAATCGCGATTCTCGATTGCATCGGTTTCTTGCGCCACTTCCTGCATCTGTTTCATCGGTTGCGTAAAGACTTTCTCGACCAATACCAGGTCCTCGTTCTTCAAGAAGCAGACAGCGCGGTTAGTCAGGCTTTGAAAGAAGCATTCCTCGCTTTGCGGCAAGCGGCGGAGAGTGCGGATTAACAGTTTTCTGTGGCGGCTGCATCCGATTCGACTGCCGTGTGTGGCTTCAATTCGATTTGCAGCTTAGCGCCGCCGAACAGCGTGTTTTCGTTCATCAGCGCGAGGCGGCCAGCTTGCAGTCGGCCGTGTCGAGTTCCACTCGCCGCCGCGTGACAACGCGAGCACTCAGTCCGGGGCGCACAAGGACTCCATGCGGAAAGCATTTTCCATCCGGGAATAGACATGGCTGCGACCGTTTCTTCAGGTTAAACGGGCTGGCTTGGGTCCAAGCCGTGCGCGCGCAGCCACTCGGGGTTGAAGGTCTTGGACATGTAGCGGATGCCCGAATCACACAAGAGCGTGACGATCACCTGACCGGGACCGCCTTCCCTAGCCAGGCGGAGCGCGGCGGCCGCGTTGATGCCTGAAGAAAGTCCGACAAAAATCCCCTCCTCGCGCATCAGTTGGTAAACGATGCTTAACGCGCTCTGGTCGGTCACCCGGTAGGCGTCGTCGATGACAATTCCCTTCAGGTTTTCGGTGACGCGCATTTGACCGATGCCTTCGGCGCAGGAATCGCCATCCTTCGTCTCCAAATTCCCGTTCTTAAACCAGGAATACATGGCGGCTCCATAGGGATCGGCGCAAACGGCCTTGACCTTCGGATTTCGTTGCTTGAGAAACATCGAAGCGCCGGCCAGGGTGCCGCCGGTGCCGATCGAGGCCACAAAGCCGGTCACTGCGCCCGAGGTCTGCTCCCAGATTTCCGGCCCGGTGGTTTTGTAATGAGCGAGGCGATTGGCCAGGTTGTCGAACTGGTTGGCCCAAAACCAACCGTTTTCTTCGGCCAACCGCTGCGCCTGCCGGTTGTAATTACCTGGGTCGCTATAGGGCTTTTCCGGCACGGTAATGACCTGCGCGCCCAACGTGCGTAGCAGGGAAATCTTTTCGACCGATTGAGTATCCGGGATGACAATCACCGTGTGATAACCCTTGGCCAGCCCCACCACAGTCAGGCCGATCCCTGTGTTCCCCGCCGTCCCTTCCACAATGGTCGCACCTGGCCGGAGAACCCCACGCGCTTCGGCCTCTTCGATAATTCCCAGAGCCGCCCGGTCCTTGACCGAGCCGCCCGGGTTCATGAATTCTGCTTTGCCCAGAATTTCGCAACCGGTCAGTTCCGACAGCCGCCGCAGGCGCAGGAGGGGCGTGCGGCCGATGTGGCCTTCTACTCCGGCGTAGCGAACCGGGCTCATAATCAGACAGGATCAAAGACCGTGCTTCCCTGGAAGCGACACCCGCGAGCGCGTTTGGCCGGGCTTCTCGATGCTGCCGCTTATCGGTTGGGCTGAGGTGTGTAACGGAGGTAGGGCTTTATTTTCCGCACCCCTTTGGGGAAGAGCTTGGCGGCATCATCATCGGAGACCGCGGGCACCACGATGCAATCTTGGCCATCCTTCCAGTCAGCGGGTGTCGCCACCTTGTGTTTGGCGGTGAGCTGGAGCGAGTCAATGACGCGCAGGATCTCGTGGAAGTTGCGACCGGTGCTGGCCGGGTAAGTGATCGTCAGTTTGACCTTTTTGTCCGGCCCGATGATGAACACCGAACGGACGGTCGCTTTGTCATCCGCGTTGGGATGGATCATGTCGTACGCCATGGCGACTTTCCGCTCCGAATCGGCGATGATCGGGAAATTCATGGTGCAGGATTGGGTTTCGTTGATGTCCTTGATCCAGTTGTGGTGGGAGGCGAGAGGGTCCACGCTAATGGCCAGCACCTTGACGTTACGTTTGGCGAACTCGCCCTTGATTTTTGCCACAGTCCCTAGTTCGGTGGTGCAGACCGGGGTGAAATCGGCCGGGTGGGAGAAGAGCACGCCCCAACCGTCTCCCAGCCATTGGTGGAAATCCACTTCACCTTCGGTGGTTTGCGCCGTGAAGTTGGGCGCGATATCGCCTAATCGGATAGCCATAGTTTGTTTTGTTTTGTTTGTTGATCTTTTCTTCGGTGACGTTCCTAAAAAGTCGCGACGGAACGCAACAACATTTTTACTCACGGCGCGAGACCGATTGAACCAAGACACACTTGAAACGGCGATTTTGAACAAGGAGAGCGAAATCGCTCAGGTGCAGAAATCTGCTGTCGGCAAACGGGCAAGCGAAATTCGGGCCTCCGGTCATGCTCAACTGCGGCCAACCAGCGGGCGCGGCGGCTCGAACCGAAGAGCTGCTTCTCACTGCGCAGCGCAACCGAGGGTTCGTGGAAGGTCGCGATGGTTGATGGCGCCGACAAGAAATCTACGTCAACACGACCGAGAAGGTCGGAGCCTCGGAAAGCGAAGGCGCAAATCTCAGACCCACAGAGCGGCGCTGGAGCGGAGAC
>CAZNOE010000978.1:0-2557 GCA_964574525.1 uncultured Bifidobacteriaceae bacterium | reverse complement strand
AACGGCCCCGCTCCGCCAAACGGCAGCAGGCTCAACATCATAAAGCCGCCGCCAATGATCAGCGCAATGAGCGCCGCCACGACCCGCAGCCAGAACGTGTTCCGCTTGCGCGCGGCCACGCGCAATTCACGATCCACGATGGGCAGAAAGGTCATGGGAGTGAATTTAGCCGGCGGGACAGTGCCAGTTGCAAACGCTTTGTGAAGTTGCGGCCCGGAATATTTTCGTCGTCACTGATGTGACTCGCGTCCACTTGCTCGGAAAGCCGCCGGCGAAAACCGCGCCCCAATCGTTCGCGCGCCCACAGAAAGAGCAGCATGTCGCAGAAGAAGTCCGGAATGAAAAACAGAAACAAGGGCGCAACCAGGACACACAACACCGTCGTTCCCGGCGCGAGCGCTGGCTTGCTCATGGACAGCGCCAGCCATAAACCCACCGCGCCCAAGGCGAGAAAATCAGTCACGGTACCGAGAACGAACAAGGTGCTGGAACCGAAGCCGCCACCGAAAAACGTGGAAACCACGTTCGCGCCGGACGACCCGAATTCCAGTCCCGTCAACATCGCCATCACCATCGGCAACAGGAATACCACAACCGGACCAAGAAAATATCGGCGCAGATGTCGCACGTGAGCGCTCAAGATTTCGTCTTCGGTGATGGGCGTGCAAAACAACATCTCCACCGATCCGCTGCGCCGGGCCTCTATGAAAAAGCGACACACTTGCGCGGCGAAAATGACCTTGAGCAGAAAGCCCGCCGCTTTGCTGCCGTAAAGCAACGCGGGCCAGTTCATTCCTCGCGGCAACCACAACGACATGCTGAAAGCGGTTGCCGCCCAGGCGATCGCAATTCCCCAGGTCATCAGCCCCAAACCGGTTCCGCCCGTTATCAACCAACTCACTGGATTGTCCCCCGCACGCCGCGCCTCCATCCGCTGCGCCCGCGCCCGTCGCTCAACTCGAGGCTTGACGGTGTCATGATCATCCTGCCAAGCGGAGTCGATCTTGAAGATCGCGACAGCCAACCACAGCCAGCCCAGCGCGTGAGTGACCATCAACGAACTCCAGAATATCCGCGACTGGCCGGCGACCGAGTTTTCGATCGCGCTCCGATAGTTGAAAAACGGACTGCCCAAATGCGCCCACCGGATCGATCCCCAGCTGGTTGCCGTCGCCAGCGCGTGCGCCGCCGGCGACAGGGCCGCAAAGCAGACCAGCCACGCGAGCGCGGTGATGGATGAGCGTTGTGCATCGCGCGAAAAAGCCGACACGCAAATACCGATGGCCAGAGAAAAAAATAGCGTGTTCACCAGCGCAAGTGACACCCGCCAGAATTCCGCGCCCGTGACCCCGCCGAGCAACAATGCCAACGAGATTACCGGCAGGATGGCCAGCCACGCCAGGAGGGGATTCAACGCGCGGGCGATGAATTTCCCCAGCACGACGCCGTAACTGCTTAAGTCCGTCAGAAACAACAGTCCGAGCGTGCCCGAGCGTTTCTCCTCGCTCAAACAATCTGAAGTTACGAACACACCGGCCAGCAAACTCAAGCCGAACCCATAGGCGGTGAGAACCTGGAACAACAATTGTCCCGTCTGAACGCTTTTGAAGTCGGGAGAAAATAGGAGAAGTCCAGCCGCAACCACGATTGCCGCCACCGTGGCCCACACGCGGATGCGCCGCGTGCTTTTCCGCCGCGCTCCACCGCGCAGCTCGCGCTCGATGATGGGCAGGATAGTCATGGGTTAGTTCAGCTACACCGGCCGCCGCTCCAGCGCAAAGCGCCTTTGCTCCAGGTTGCGATGCAGCAAATGCCCGAAGCCAATTGCCAGAACGATTTGCAGCAACGCCCAGATGGCACCAATGCTCGTTTGCGAGGGCGGAAGATACGCGGCGGGAAAGCCCAATTGCCACAAAATCATCCGCTGAATCATCCCGACGTTCGCCAGCAATATCGGGAAGAGATAGCCCATCAGCAACGTCCATACGAACGCGCTGAGGAAATGCGTTTTCGCCAGCGAGTAATACAAACCGATGATCGGCAATGTCAGGAAGGAGATGGAGAACCACATGCCCTCCCATCCACTCACGTCGGGCTCGAAGGTCGAGACGAACACCCACACGCCGATCAGCAACGCAATGGCCGGTGTGAACTGCGCCCACATTCCGCGCACGCGGCCCGCGATGATCTGCCAACTGTTTAGCGGCGACACGAGCAGCAATTCCAGCACGCCGGATTCCCGTTCCCGGCGAAAGCTGCCCGCCGCGGTCGCTGCGACGCTCACCATCAGAAGCCAGGCGAGCGCGACTTGAATCGGTTGGAAATGGCGCAGGTAATACCCGCGCGTGCTGAGCAGCGTGCTATAGAATGCCACCAGCACCGCCAGCCAGCTCCACATCACCAGACGGCCGCTCCAGGTCCTCTGCTCCAGCCAGCCAATCGGGTTGCGATTCAACTTCCAGCGCATCCAGCGCCGCAGCAGCGATTCCCAGAACATGGGTGTGCAAAAAATCCGCTCCAGTTTTTCCATCCGCGCCGAGCGCGATTGTTCCTGCCA
>CAZNOE010000977.1:0-2560 GCA_964574525.1 uncultured Bifidobacteriaceae bacterium | reverse complement strand
AACGCGTGCCAAAATTATCACCGATCTTCAAAATCAGCCCGGCGATGAGGGAGAGCGCATTCTCAAGAGTTATGTTGCCAGTGAGACAATAATTGCCCACGCAAAGAGCTTTGGAACCGTAGGGTGGGGCGTTACCGAAAGCCCCGGATCGCACCACCTAATCCAACCAGGAGAACCTGACACACTTCGCGGCTGGCACTTGCATCCACTCAGCATTCCCTCGAAGGCTGTTGCCCGAAGCCTTCGGAATGGCATCCCTCCCGAGGAGGTTAGACGGCGCTGGGGACTCTATCATCCTGTCAGCACCGCTGTCCATCCGGTGATCCTATGAGTACTAGAACTTGTGAAACCTTACACATTGAGTGCAAAGCGTGTCAAGAGATTTCATTGAAATTGTCAACATTTTGATCCCAGTACTCCTAGGACCAATGTTGCCCATAACCCTCTGAAAATGAGGGAATCCGCGGTGTTGTTTCACCTGGATACGGCAGTCCTACCTCCTGAGAGGGGGTGCCGGTGCCGTGCAGGAAAAAATGTGGGTCCAACTCAGACTAGCGGGGGTATACTTGCCACTGCCGGGGGGCCATAATGGAAATCTTGGTTTAGGCCTTTCGGCCCAGAGTCCGCGGACTTCTTGTCGTGCTTTTATTGCTCGCCTATTCTGGCATTGTTGCATTTAAAAAGAACAAAGGAACTTCAGCATGAAAGCAGAATCCAAATTCGGCGTGTTTCTGCTGTTCTTGTCGTCGGTCGCGGCTTTCGCGCAAACGAGCAATCCGATTGTCCTTGAAAACCAGCAGCCGGGCACCAGCCAGTGGCAGCTTTACCAATCCAACTTCACGCTTGCCACCGATATCGGTGGGCAGATCAAAGGCTATGCTTCCGCAACCAGCGTGAATAAAGGGGATTCGATAACCTTCTATGTCACGGTGAACCCGGCCCAAAACTACACCATCGATATCTACCGGATCGGTTGGTATCAGGGATTGGGTGGCCGGTTCATGCAGCGCATCGGACCACTTTTCGAAACGAAGCAGCCCGCGTGTCCTGTGACCGCCGGCACGGGTTTAATCCAGTGTGGGTGGATTCCGGGTTCCACATTCACTGTACCGACAACCTGGACCACGGGCGTTTATCTCGCGCTGCTCACGAACTCACAGAACTACCAGAACTACATCAATTTCGTAGTTCGCGACGACTCAAGCCATTCCGACCTGCTGTATCAGACGAGTGTGACCACGTACCAAGCCTACAACAACTATCCGAACGATAGTGCGACTGGTAAGAGCCTTTACGATTTCAACAGCTTCGGGACGAATACCGTCGTCGGGAGTAAGCGCGCTGCGAAAGTATCGTTTGACCGGCCGTACGCGGATGCCGGCGACGGAGGATTTCTGGCTTGGGAGGTCTATTTCGTTCAATGGCTGGAGGCCTCGAGCTATGACGTCAGTTATTCCACCAACGTCGATACGCACGCAAATGGCGCGCAGATCTTGAATCACAAGGCGTTTCTTTCCGTGGGACACGACGAGTACTGGTCGAAGCCGATGCGCAATGCCGTCGAACAGGCGCGAGACACCCGCGTGCATCTCGGCTTCTTTGGCGCCAATGCGGTGTACTGGCAGGTCCGGTTCGAGCCGTCGACAACGACCGCGGTCCCCAACCGCGTCGTAGTCTGTTACAAATCGCAGCCTATCGATCCGGTGCAAGGACCTACGACGACGGTGCGCTGGCGTGATCCTTTTCTTGGCCTGCCGGAGCAGACCCTGATCGGCGTTATGTACACGGCACAGAATGTCGCCGGCTACAATGACCCGCCCGACACCTATGTTGTGACCAATAGCTCAAATTGGGTATACGCGGGCACGGGATTTATCGATGGCTCCACCGTTCCCAAAATCGTCGGCTATGAGGTGGATCGTTATCGTAGCGAATATCCGGCGCCGGTCTCTATCAGCGGCACGTATACGCTCCTTTCCCGCTCACCCGTGGTCGATATCTATCTTAAAAGGGCGGACTACGCGAATTCCTCGATTTATCAAGCGCTAAGCGGCGCGTGGGTGTTCGGTAGCGGAACGATAGATTGGGGATGGGGGCTCTCCAGGACGGGTTTTATCGATGCGCGCATACAGAAGACAACCAAGAATATCCTCAACCGATTCATTGGGGTCAATACGGCGGCGGCGGTGATTCTTAGCCGCTCACCGGCCCCGGGCGCGAGCGGCGTTTCCACCGGCACAACTGTTTCCGTTACCTTCGACCGCGCGATGAATAGTTCCACATTCACTTCGTCCACGTTCACACTCCGCGCGTCGGGAGCTTCGTCGGACGTGGCCGCGTCGATCGCGGTGTCAGGCGCCACGGCAACGCTCACGCCTTCCTCCACGTTGGCGGGGTCGACAACTTACACGGCCACGGTTGCGGGAACCGTTACCGACACCAATGGCATTGCGTTGGGCAGCGACGCGACCTGGACCTTTACCACCGCCTCCGCGCCAACCCCGCCGGTGATTCTTAGCCGCTCACCGGCCCCGGGCGCGAGCGGCGTTTCCACCGGCAC
>CAZNOE010000976.1:0-2565 GCA_964574525.1 uncultured Bifidobacteriaceae bacterium | reverse complement strand
TGCCGGCACGGACGGGAACATTTTGGGCGCCGGCTGCTCTTAAGTTTGCTGCGGCAACATGGCTGACGGCCTGAATTTTGAAAGCGTGGTGGCCCGTTATTACGAGCCGCTTTACCATTTTGCTTTCAGCCTGACCCGCGCCGAAGCCGACGCGTGCGATCTGACACAGCAAACGTTTTATGTCTGGGCGACCAAGGGTCACCAGTTGCGGGACCCGGCGAAAGTGAAGACCTGGCTCTTCACCACCCTCCACCGCCAATTCCTCGAATCGCGGCGACGGCTGACGCGCTTCCCACACCAGGAACTGGATTCGGTAATCTACGACTTGCCGGTCATTTCGTCCAAAGCGGCTTTGCAGGTGGATTCAGCCCAAGTGCTAAACGCGCTTGCGCAAGTGGACGAAATCTATCAAGCGCCGGTGGCGTTGTTTTATCTCGACGATTGTTCCTACAAGGAAATCGCCGAAATTCTCGACGTGCCGATGGGCACGGTGAAATCAAGGATCTCGCGCGGCATCGGACAACTCCAAACACTACTGGCGAATGACATTTCGGCGGCGGGCCGGGGCGAAAAGAAAAAATTGTGACCCAACAGAAAGCCAAAGAGATTCTATCGGTGTATCGGCCGGGTTCGGCCGATGCGAACGACGCCGCGTTTGCCGAAGCGTTGGCCCTGGCCCGCCAGGACGGCGAACTCGCGCGATGGTTCGACGAGCATTGTGCGATTCACCGCGCAATCCAGACACGATTCAGGCAAATCGCCGTGCCCGAAGGGCTGAAGGAGCAAATTATTTCCGAGCACAAAGCCCGCGCCGTCGTCGTCTGGTGGCGGCAGCCCGCTTTGATGGCTGCCGCGGCTGCGATTGCGTTACTTGTGGCGATTGCCTCGTTCTGGCGGAACTCAATTCCGGACGAATCAACAACAGAAAACTTTGCCACCTACCGCACGCGAATGGTCAAAGCTGTATTGCGAGAGTACACGATGACCTTGGAGACGAGCGACCTGAATCAAATCCGCGCGGACCTCGCGAAACGACAGGCGCCGACCGACTATGTTCTGCCCGATCCGCTGGCAAAAACCGCCGCGGTCGGCTGCGGTGTGTTGAACTGGCAGGACAAGCATGTTTCCATGGTCTGCTTCCTGACCGGCAAACCCTTGGCGCCGGGCCAAAAGAGCGATTTATTTCTCTTTGTCGTTGATCGCAACGCACTGCCCGATGCCCCTGGCAGCAGCACGCCGGAGATCGCGCGAGTCAGCAAACTGGTAACGGCAAGCTGGAGCACTGGCGACAAAACTTATGTGCTGGCGGCGCCGAGTGACGAGGCATCCATCCGAAAGTATTTTTAGAATAGCCGAAGCCCGCTGCGAGCGGCGGATACCACACGGTGACGAATCCCTGGAAGCCGTGGCGCCTCACTGCCGACTCAGACTCATGTGCGCCACAACCCAGTCGAAATCGGACGCCGCTTCGCCGGGCACGTCAAACGGCAGGGCGGCGGCGTCGGGCTTGGCGGGCTGCTTGGTTAGGGCGTGCGCCCAGCGTTGTATCTGGCTGTGGCCGTCCGCGAACGAAAATGCCGCCGCTCCGTTATGATACGACGCCGGCAAGTCAACCCACTCACGGACCAATTCCCCGGCCTCCCGACGCACTTTGTTGAGGTAGTAACCATCGTTGATGCTGTCGGGGTGCTCGTCCAGAAATACAAAAATTCGCGCCGGCCGCGGAATGGCGGAGAGTTTGAAGAACTGCACGTAATACGGGTTGTTCGTATTGACGCCCGTTGCCGACAATTCCCCCGCGTCACCGACCATCGCATTCATCGAGTAACTTCGCACGCGCGCTGACCAGCCTGCCTCCCGCTGCTTGAGGCTTAGCACATTGTCCGACGGGCAACGGTAAATTTTGACCGCCTTGTTGGCGTAGGCGCCCAGGCTCGCTTCCGTGAGCATCGCCGTGTTGGTGTTGTCCTCCGAAAGCGACCAGTCCATGATCCCGTTGACCCAGTTGAGATTCGTCCGCAGGGCAACCGTGCTTCGAGTGGCATCACCTCCAAGATTATAGGGCAACCGATCGGTGTGGTCATCCGCGTACAACAGCCAGGCCAGGGCCAGTTGCCGGGTGTTGTTCAGGCAGGCGATGCCTTGCGCGCGGGCTTGTGCCTTCGAGAGCACCGGCAAAAGGATGGACGCTAAAATCGCGATCAGCGCGATCACGACCAGCAACTCGATCAATGTGAAGGCGCTCCTCCAGCCATTCCGTGGCGGCTCGCGGTCTTGCCGAACTGGATATACCGTGTTCATCTGCGCTCAGTGCATCGTAGCGCCCAGTGGGTCAGGCTCAACAAGTATTTACCGGATTTTTTGGCGCTGTCAAAGCCAGTTTCCCACCCGCAAACCGCCCGCGGGCAACTCTGCCATTGCCGCCACGAGCCGCATTCCGCAATATCCCGCGCCTATGGCCAGTGGCCGCAGGCAATATCCATTTCACCTGATTGAACCCAAGTGGCAGAAAACTTGGGAAGAACAACAGGCTTTCCGCGCGTTCAATCCGGGCGATGAAATCCC
>CAZNOE010000975.1:0-2566 GCA_964574525.1 uncultured Bifidobacteriaceae bacterium | reverse complement strand
TCGCGGTATCCTGCCGCGAGCAGACCGCGCTTCGGACAGGAACCCATCGCCACAATGTCGAAGTATCCCACCCCTGGGCGCCGCTGCAAAATCCGCACCTGCGCAAGCGACTTTGCGTTTAAGATTTTCAGTTCGTCCCACTCGGAGACAGCCAGCCACTCTCCATCGCCCGTGTAGTTCATGACGATGCCGAAACCATACGACCCCGGGATGATCTGCGCCTGCCAGGTCGCGGTGTTCCAAACGCCAAGGCCCCCCTGAACGCGAGTCACGAACTGCCCGCCATCCGGCGAAAACAGGACCGCGTTGCAATGGTACCGATTAGGAGCGCCCTGCAACCGCTGATACGGAGACTGCCAGCGGCCAACTTCCCAGATCAGGACGTTTGTCCCGCCTTTCGCCGCCAGATATTGGCCGTCATTCGAAAAGGTCAGCGCGCCGTTGTCAATGAAATCACTGAACCCGTCGAGCGTGGTGACCTGCTTCCTGGAGTGCGCATCGGTGACGTAAACGGTCTGGCCACGGGCGGTGGCCACCAGCCGGCCGTCGGGCGAGAAAACGGCGCTTCGAATCTCAAGGCCATCGCCGTGGAGGCTGAAGGTCTCATCGCTTTGGCACAACTCCCAGAGACGCCGCCATTCCCATCCAAGAAGGTCGCGCGTTAGGGCTCCCGCATACATGCCACCGGCGGATTCGGCCAACGAGCCAGTTGAAACCGGAATTCCAAGCGCCGGCAAATACTTGTAAACCGATTCCCGCGCCAGCAGCAGATTGTCTTCCTGCAAAGCCTGCCAGGCCGTTCTCATGTCGGCGACATATAGACTCTTGGCAAGTTCGTCCGCGTTCTGTTCCGCCCGCTGGCGCTCCTGCTTCTCGGCTTCCTGGGCGCGTACAGCTTTCGTTCGCTGTTCGACCGCGGTTCGACGCTGCGCGGCTTCACTCAGGAATGCCCAGGTGGAGAAACTCAGTCCGGCGATCAACGTCAGAGTCACGGCAGTGGCGGCGGCGAACGCCAGTTTGTTCCTCCGAACGAGTTTCTGAAACCGATACGCCGCACTCGGTGGGCGGGCGATGACCGGTTCGTTGTTCAGGTGGCGCTTGAGATCAGCAGCGAGACCATTGGCGGTTTCGTAACGACGGGAGCGGTCTTTCTCCAGACACTTCATCACGATCCAATCGAGATCACCGCGCAGGGCGCTGATCAGCGTCCGCAGATGTTCGGGGAGCGCGCGCGTCACGCGTTCTGTTTGAGGCGTCCCGCCGAAAACCTCGCCCATCTGACTTCCTGCGGATGACTGAGAGTCGGATGCACGAACCTCCGGCGCGACGCCGGAGGTTGCACGCGAGACGCGTGCGCTCCCCAGCCGCTGCCACTCTTGCGTCACGCGCGTGCTTGGGCGCACCGGTTCTTTTTCCCGGATGGTCTTGCGCATCGCGTCGATGCCCAACGCCATTAGTTTCTTGGCGTCAAACGGAGTCTTGCCGGTCAACAGTTCGTAGAGGAGCACGCCCAGCGAATAGATGTCGCTGCGCGTGTCGATATCCAGGCCGCTCATCTCAGCCTGTTCGGGCGACATGTAGAGCGGGGTTCCGATCATCTGCTCGAACCGGGTGAAGAACGTCAGATCCGTGAGCCGCTGGGACTGGATTGCTTTGGCCACGCCAAAATCAATGACCTTCGGCACGGGCACGCCATCGTGCAGGGTGACGAGGATGTTCGAAGGCTTGATATCACGGTGAATGACACCCTTTTGATGCGCGTGCTGAATGGCGTGGCAGACGGCGATGAAGAGATCGAGCCGCTCCTTGGTCGGCAGATTATTCTGGTCGCAGAAGTCTGTGATCCGGATTCCGCGCACCAATTCCATGACGAAGAACGGCCGCCCCAGCGGGGTAACGCCAGCGTCCAGCACCTTGGCGATGTTCGGGTGATCCATCAACGCCAGCGCCTGCCGCTCCTGCTCGAAGCGCACGATCACCTCTTTGCTGTCCATCCCCGGCTTGATGATCTTGAGCGCCACGCGCCGCCGCACCGGCTCGAGTTGTTCGGCCATCCAAACCGTGCCGAAGCCGCCTTCTCCTATCTTCTGGAGCAGTTTGTAATTGCCGATCCGGTCCTCGCCTTCCTCCGGTTTCAAGCGCGCAAGCTCTGCTTCCAGTTCAGCAGAATCGGTGCGATCTGCGGGTCGCTTCATAAAGGCGTGGTGGTCGTGGGATGCGAGCAAGCGTTCTACGCGCGCGCGCAACGCGGATTGGCCCTCGCAAGCGGTGGCAAGGTAGGCTGCGCGTTCCGCCGCCTGCATGTCCGCGGCGACTTGAAAAATCTCTTCGTCGTTCATTGGAGGTGAAGTGCGGGAACTGACATCGTTACTCTTACATGCGCCGTGGGCGGCGAAATCGTGTCATTTAGCTGGAACAATTCAACTGCGAAAAACGCTCGCCCTCACCCCGACCCTCTCCCCCGGGAGAGGGAGAAGTTTTCGAGCGCCTCGGAATGGTCACACCGTTCAGTGATTCCTTCCAGCGTGGGAACTGTGGGATTCCCTCTCCTGGGGGAGAGGGTTAG
>CAZNOE010000974.1:0-2569 GCA_964574525.1 uncultured Bifidobacteriaceae bacterium | reverse complement strand
AGCCGTTCGACGTGCCCAAGCTCAAGGACATCGTCGTCAACGCGCTCAAGGCCGCGCGCGACATGAAGCAGGTCGTGTCGTATCAACCGTTGCTCGAATCGGAGGACTACGAACTGGGCGTCGTGGGCCGCAGCGAAGCGATGCAGCAGGTCTTCAAAGTCATCGGCCAGCTCGCCCTGAGCGACGCCACCGCGCTCATCACCGGCGAAAGCGGCACGGGCAAGGAACTCGTCGCCCGCGCGATCTACCACCATGGCAACCGCGGCAGCCAGCCGTTCCTGACCGTGAACTGCGCGGCCATTCCCGAGCAATTGCTCGAAAGCGAATTGTTCGGCCACGAGCGCGGCGCGTTCACCGGCGCGACGCTGCAGCGCATCGGCAAATTCGAGCAATGCAATCGCGGCACGATTTTCCTCGACGAAATCGGCGACATGACGCCTACGACGCAGACGAAAATCCTGCGCGTGCTCCAAGCCGGCACCTTCGAGCGCGTGGGCGGCAACCAGCCGATCAAGGTGGACGTGCGCGTCATCGCCGCGACGAACAAGCCGCTGGAACAAGCCGTGGCTGCGAAGCAGTTCCGCGAGGATCTGTTTTATCGGCTGAACGTCGTGCGCATTCACATCCCGCCCCTGCGCGAGCGGCGCGAGGACATTCCGCTGCTCGTGAATTACTTCCTGAAAAAATTCGCCCGCGACCAGCAGCGCCCGGAGAAGTCAGTCGCGACCAACGTCAGCAGGGCGCTGGAGAAGTATCATTGGCCGGGCAACGTACGCGAACTGGAGAATGCCATCCGCCGCGCGCACGTCATGGCCAAGGGCGACGCGATTCTGCTGAGCGATTTGCCGCCGGAAATCACGGGGCAAGCCCCGACCGCGTTCGGCACGGGTACGACGGCCGCCGGTGAGACTGCGGCAACGGACGCCGCCGCGCTGGCGCGCCAGTTGTTCCAATGGGCGCGGCGCGATCCGAAGTTAAAGGTCATCCCCGCCATCGAGCGCGAGCTGGTCATTCAGGCACTCAAGGAAACCAACAACAACCAGGTCCATGCAGCGAAGTTGCTCGGCATCACGCGCGCGACGCTGCGCAAGCGCATCGAGAAATTCGGCATTCAGCGGGAGATGAAAATCCAGTAAACGGAACGGGTTGCCTTCGGCGTGTCAGCGTCGGCCGCCAGGCGCATGGTGTCAGAACCGTGCTTGACTTTCCAGGCAGGGCCGCTTTTATTTTGGCTTAATTCCCGTTATGGAATCCGTGCTTCAACGCCTTATTCCGCATTTCGCGCTCACGACTTCACTCAAAGTCCTCTGTAGCATGGCGCTCTGCGGCGCTGGCGAAATTGAAACGCTCGCCGATGAAGACGCCGGGCGGGCCTCGCCAAACCGCACGCTGCCCAAAGTGTCGCCGCCGCAACCGGGTCTGGTGTTTCCGTCCGATCCCACGCCGCAGGATTTTTTTCGCGCACGGGTCTTCGAGGAGCCGCTCGTTCCGATCGGGGGTGAACCTTCCCGCGCCGAAAATGCCGCGCTGGCTGCGGCACTGCTTGGCTACGCGAAACGCAGCGGGCCGGATGATTTCGCCAGCCTCACCGGGTTCTTGGAAACGCATCCCAAGTCGCCGTGGCAGGCGGCGTTGCTGACGGACCTCGGGCTGGAGTATTACAACACGGCGCATTACTCGCTCGCGCTGGAGGCGTGGCGCGAGGCATGGCCGCTCGCCAAGGATGCCACGGATGGCAAAGGTAAAGCCATCGCTGACCGCGCCGCGGGTGAACTGGCTTACATGTACGCCCGCTTGGGAAGGATGACGGAATTGGAGGCGCTGCTGAAATCCGTCGAGAACCGCGGGTTCGTTGGCGCGGCGACGGAAAGGATTACGGGCGCGCGGGAGGGGCTTTGGAACATGCAGAACACGCCGGAGATTTCCTTCAAGTGCGGGCCGTATGCGTTGCAGCGAATTCTTTTGTCAGATCATCCCGACCGATCGGGAACGTCGTCTCCTACAAACGCGATGATGGAGATCTTCAACTCGGTCTCAACGCAAAAAGGTTTCTCGCTGCCGCAAGTGGCGGAACTCTCGGGGAAGGTGGGACTGAATTACCAGATGGCGTTTCGCGGCGCTGTCTCAGCCTCGACGGAGCGCCGGTCTCCGACCCGGCGCGATTCCATTCCAGCGGGCGACCAACGCGCCGGGTCGGAGACCGGCGCTCCGTTCATCGTTCCCTCCGTCGTGCATTGGAAGGTCGGCCACTACGCGGCGATGGTACGGCAGGAGGGCGACCGTTATCTCCTGGAAGACCCGACCTTCGGGAACACCGTCTGGGCGACGAAGCAGGCATTAGAGGCCGAAACGAGCGGCTACTTCCTCATTCCGCCGGGCGACCTTCCGCGCGGCTGGCGAACCGTGGACGCGAAGGAAGGCGCGTCCGTTTGGGGCAAGGGCATCACGACCAGCAGCGACCCCAAGCCGACCACACCGAAGGATCCGAAGCCCGACCCCTGCAAAAAAGGTCCTGGCATGGCCGTCTCCAGCGTCCATCTCATGCCCGTCAGTTTGAACATCGTGGACG
>CAZNOE010000973.1:0-2574 GCA_964574525.1 uncultured Bifidobacteriaceae bacterium | reverse complement strand
GGGAAATGCGTTTCAGGCGGACGCCTTAATCTGCGGAAGGCATTGGGCGTGGCGGTGGCAAACCCAACAGTCAGAGCGGCAGCCAGCTCCCCCGGCGGCTCTGATACACTGTATCTGTCAGGGGATCCCGGCCGCCGATATGTTGTGGAAGCGTGCACAAATTTCGGAGAATGGTGGCCCATAATCACCAACTTGACCGGACTAACCGGCTCTTTCACCAACCGGATACCGACGAAGACATATTCGCGCTACCGTGCGCGGCTTGCACCCTGAATCGCATACAACACGCGCCGTTTTCTGAAGCCTCGCACGGTTATCAATTTGTCCAGGCCCAAACCGTGAGGGAAGGCACGCAAGCACAAGATGCATTATTCGCAGCCACAACAAGAATAATCCCTGACTGCCAAGTTAGACTCAATACGTTGGCTCGAAATGATCAATCATGGCGCCATAGCTTGGCTTGACCGTTTCAACATGGCCATCAGCGAAAGAAACTGTGCCCCGTTTGTTGTGACGGTTACTAACGAAACTGTCTGACGCCGAAAACGGCGGCGGATGATCAAGACCGATTGTCTTGGGATCCTTTCCGCTGGGTGTCCACCGCCCGTCATCTGGAGACTCGCCCACCAGAACGCCCCCTGGGACGTAAGCATGTTCCTCCACCAGCATGAGTTTCTGTGCCGGCATTCTGACCATGGCCGCCTTGAAGTGCAGATTTTCGAACTGCGGATCGCCAGCATATAGCGAGACGATACCGCGATTTATCAGATTCGCGCTGTCAAAGACGCTGTTCGCCGTGTAGCTGAAGAGGTAAGGCAACAGGTTTCCCGCAGCTTCCCGTTTCAACACGTCTTTGTCGCCAGGGCAGCGGAACAGGTTGGTGTTAAACGTGCCAACATACGGCGCCAACGGACTCTTGTTAATATCCCGGCGGTCCGGGTTTGAAATCCTTGAATCACCGGTGTTCCAATAAATCCAGTCCTCAATTACCGGTAAGGTGGGCAGTTTGGCCCCCCCGGCGGGGAAAATGTCGCGGTAGTCACCGATGTAGCTCAAAAAGGCCAGGCTGATTTGTTTCACATTATTGACGCACGAAATGTGGTTCGCCCGAGCTTTGGCCTTCGATAGGGCCGGCAACAGCATCGCTGCCAGAATGGCGATGATGGCGATAACAACAAGCAACTCGATCAGTGTGAATGCCCGCCTCAAGCCTGATGCAACTTCACCTGGAGACACCCTGTCCTTGCATGAAACCCACAACTCGCCTTCCGCAATGTAAAGCCCGCGAGTCTGCCGTTTCGGTATTGAACTTGATTTCATAAGCATGTATTCGGACAACCGTTGCACTGTAATCGTCGGCGAAGCATTCGCCGCCGTCAACTCAAGTCACTTCAAACTAAACCTCGGATTGACGACGCAGGGACGGCCACTCATCCATCAACCGCCCTTCTTGGGCACTCGTATCTGTGAGTCAATCTCGTTAACCAGCACCTTCACACGCTGAAGCGTCGCCTCGGTCGCCTCCGGGTGACGTCCCCCCGCTGACCGATCCAACTGCATCGAAAGGTTTAAGAGCTCGTCAAAAGATTTGCGCAGGCGTTGCTTTTGCTCGTCGTTGAGTTTCGAAAACAAAGCCTGCACAAGGCCCGTGAAGTAATAGCCGTAATCGTGGATGTAACGGAAGTCTTTTCGGGCAAGGGCGTCGTTGAGCAACCGTTCCTGGTCCCGCAACTGCACGAAAACCCCTTCGGCAGAGTGAGGGTCGAGTTTGGCCGGTCCTTTGGCCTTCTTGCACCCGGCCCCGCACAATCCGCAAACGGCCACAGCGAGACCGACGACGATCACCAGATTGACGCGCATATTTTAAGGAGCAACTGCCTGGCAGAGGCTCGTCCCGACTTTTAGTGAACACCGAATTTTCGACATTCCATTCGTCAGAGTCAAGCGGTTTATCGCAGTGATCGCCATTTTAGCGGAACGATGCAGTAGGATTTGGGGAGCGCGCGCGTCCCGCGTGCTGCCGACGGCGTCGCGCCGTCGGCATCGTCGCACCACATTGGCCCCACCGTTTGGTGAAGTGGATTGGCGTGACAAAGTTTGCGGCGCGACGCCGCAAACCACACGCCGGAGGCGTGTGCTCCCCTTTTTCAACTGCATGGTTCTGGAAACGATGCAGTTGGATTGGGGAGCGCGCGCCTCCGGCGAGCGATGTTCGGCGTCGCGCCGAACATACTCGTCCAACTAGATTTTACCCACTGTTTGGGGCGGGAAAAATTGGAGAGTAGAAGTCGTTGCCGGGACGGCAACGACAGCCCGCGTGACGCGGACGCTCCCCTTGAACTGAATCGTTCCGCTGAGGCGGCCAGCCTCGTGTTCTCTTATTCAAGCCAGGGTGAAGCCCGGGCCATTTTGCAACTCCGCTTTGAACTCTCAATTCATTGGGTGTATCCGCACACTGCCCCAGCGGAGCGCGACCGGTCCCCGGTCGCAGCGGGTGGATAGCAAGGCGAGCGTTGGAGAATCTGGACGTCTTCCGGCGTGCGTCAGCGCTGCGGGCGAGGGACCGCCCCGCGC
>CAZNOE010000972.1:0-2580 GCA_964574525.1 uncultured Bifidobacteriaceae bacterium | reverse complement strand
TGGTGCATGACGACGTGATGGACGAAGCCGAAATCCGGCGCGGCCAGTTAACGCTGGCGGCCAATTGGGGAAATGAAATCGCCGTGTTGTTCGGCGACTGCCTGTTCGCGCAGGCGCTCAAGCTTGCCGCCAGTTTTCCCACACCCGAAATCTGCCGCGCCGTGGCGATGGCCACCAACACGGTTTGCTCGGGTGAAATACTTCAGACGCAACACCGCCGCAACTTCGACCGTTCGCGCCGCGAATATTTCCGCGTACTGGAGATGAAGACGGCGGAGCTGTTCGCGCTGTCCTGCGAATTGGCCGCCTGCCTGAGCGGCGCCACGCCGACGCAGCGTGCCGCGCTGCGGCAGTTCGGACTGGCGTTCGGCACGGCGTATCAGGTCTATGACGATTGCGTGGATTTATTCGGGTCCGAGGTCAAGGCGGGCAAGTCGTTGGGCACCGATCTGGAGAAAGGCAAGTTGACTTTCCCAGTGTTGCTTGCGTGGGAACGCGCTACCGCCCCTGATCGCGCGAAGCTGGAACAGTTGGTGCAAAACTGGCAACCCGGCTCGCTGCCGCGCATGAGTGAGATGCTGGCGCGCTACGAGACGTTGGCCCCGACGCTGGAAATCATCGAACAATATCTCGATCAAGCGCGTGAAATCTTGCGATCGCTACCGGAGTCGGACGGGCGGGCGGGATTGTTCGGCATGACAGAATACCTGGCCCGGCAGACGGCTGTGCTTTCGGAATGAGTCTCAAATCGCCTATTATCATGGAACCGGCTCCGGACAACGCCTCAGAGCCAGTGCCGGCTCCAGAAGTTGTGAAACCCGCGGCTCCGGTTGTGCTGACGGAAGAGCAGACCTTGGTGCGTCGCGCGCGGCAGGGTGATCTGGCGGCCTACGATGACCTGGTGCGGCGCTACCAGGAGCGCATCTACGCCACCGTTTATCACATGACTTCCAACCACGAGGACGCCAACGACCTCGCGCAGGAGACATTCATCAAAGCATTTCAGGCGCTCAAATCTTTCAAGGGGGGCTCCAGTTTTTACACTTGGATTTATCGGATCGCAGTCAACAAAACCATCAACTTTCTCAAGCAGCGTAAGAATCGCTCGCACATGAGTCTGAACGATCTGGACTTTAATGCCGAGAACGATCCCGACCTGGTGGCCTTGGTTTCGGACAAGACACCCCGGCGCGAAGCCAACCTCGCCGAACTGCAGGAAAAGTTGAACGAAGCCATGCACAAGCTGTCTGAACCTCATAGATTGGTAGTCACGCTGCACGATGTGCAAGGGCTGGCCCATGATGAAATTGCCGAAATCATGGAATGCAATATCGGGACCGTCCGGTCGCGGCTCTTTTACGCTCGGCAGCAATTACAGGCTTACCTGTCAGATTATTTGAAATGAGTATGAATCCGGAACAAGAAAACTTCGACCACCTGCGCCGCTTGCTCAAGCTCAAGCGTTATGAGCACCCGCACCCGCGGTACTTCAATGACTTCTCCAGTCGGGTCATCAGCCGCATCAGGGCCGGCGAAGAAGGCGGTGAGGCCGCGCTCGGCCATCCATCCTGGCTGCTAAAGTTCTGGTCACTGTTCGAGGCGAAGCCCATGCTGCCAGGCGCGATTGGCGTGGCTCTCTGCGCGCTGCTGGTTTTTGTCGCCGTCGGTACCGGCAAGACGGATGGCCCGTCGGGATCAATAGTCACCCCGACGCAGCCCGCCCCGGTGGCTCCGGCATCGATCTTCACGGTGAGCCAAGATCAGGTTACCAGCACGAACCCGGTCATTCAACTGGGCAGCGGCTCGTTGTTCGACCAAATTCGGCTCCCGCAGTCACCGGAACTGGTGAACCGGCCTTTTGGGAATAATTGACCGACCCGACCGATTTCCAATTTGCGAGTTTACCGACGAAGGCAAGTCAGGCGGCCAAATCGTAAGTCGGTTTCAATCCTCCTTCACGAACACAAACGCCATGGTTTCGCCTGAAACCACCAGGTGACCGCCTTCGATCTTCGCCGTTCGGTGGTCCGTTCCGCTGGCAAGATCAAATTCATAATCGCCGTTAGCGCCTTCCCATTTGCCCTGCAGCGTCTGCATCTCGGCGCTCGGCGGTTGGCCCGGTTGCTGTCTGATTTGGGGCATGTTCCGCAGCACCACTTGATGATCCGGCCCGGCCACCACCACTGTCTTGGCAAAACGCTCGGCCAGCGATCGCCGGAATTTCACCATCTCCACATTCGGCACGTTGGGCTTCACCCGCCGATACGCGTTCACCGACCCGGCTACGTCGAATTGCCACCGCCCCAGAATGGGCTCGACGTCATACTTCGGCGACTTGCCCGTTCGCAAAAAGGTGTCGAGGTCTGTCAAATCCGGCACCAACGTGTTCCAGATCTCTCGCAACAAAGCAGGGTTTTTCACGATCACCTGTGCTCGCGGATGATCCAGCACTTCCTTGATCGGCCCATGCTTAATCCGCAACTCGGTGAAAGTCGTGTCCTGGCCGAGGTCCTGAAATTCCTGCCGCAATCCCAGGGAAATGAATCCGGGATATCGCAACAAGCGCGCCTCCGTTCCCGG
>CAZNOE010000971.1:0-2583 GCA_964574525.1 uncultured Bifidobacteriaceae bacterium | reverse complement strand
GGGGACGACCGGATATTGGCTCGAAAAATCGGCGCCAAAGGCCCGCGCGCCATTCGCGAAATGGATACTTAGAGGAACTTGAGAGTCGAAGTTGAACAGCGCCTGCCCGGAATTGATGCCGTATGTACCGAGGGACGACCCGCTGAAAGTAACATCCCCCACGGTAACGGTGGGACCGAAAGGTGGAAGGAAACCGGGAATGCTTTGCTGGTTTCCGGGAAGCGCTTGAGCTACACCGAGGAAAGAAAAGCGATTGTAGTAGATAAAGGTCTGCGACCAAACTGAGTGTCCTGAGATGATAATGAACCAAACGGCCCCAACAAAATATGTGCAACGTGACTTCATACAATTTCAGCGCCGGCCAGAAGAAGAATGCACAGGCCCGACCCTTTCGGTTGCCCGGTTCCAGATCTAGTACGACAGATCAGCGTCCCGTTTTTCTCGTTAGCCTGTCTATTGGGGAACTCCCTGATTGGTGCATACCAGAAAGCCTGAGGTCCCCTAGGAAGTCTGTTTAGACCGGCGATGGCTGGAGGAGATTGGCCCAGTGGTGGATTATTGCGGCGGAGCGGCTTTGGCCTTCACCTTCGCCTTCGCCGCGAGTTGCTTGCGCTTGAGATAGCTGACCCGGCGTTTTCGCTTTTCAACTTTGTTGTATTGTCTGCCCATAAGAATCTTTACATCGCTGCGTTGTTCCGATTTGGTGTGGGCTACTATGCTAATCCGCGTGCTGCGACACAACACCTATTTGCTGTTGCCGGCGCTTCTCGTTTGCCTGGCCGGCTGTCAAAGTCCAGAGAGAAAACAGAAGAGACAGGTCACCGTGTTGCGCGTTCATGTCGAAGTCTTCGCCGATTCAATCGGACTTAACAAGCCGGTGTCCATCTTCCGCGCCAGCCCAATGATGGTAAGTATCAAGCCAGATCCGTTCCTCACCGAGGCAGAGGTGCTCGGGGCAAAGGTCATCGAAGACGCGGCCGGTTTCTCCCTGCAAATCAAATTGGATCGGCGTGGGACGCAGTTGTTGGAGAGTGTATCGGCGTCCAATCCGGGCAGACATCTGGCCATCTTCTGCGAGTTCGGCGAAAAGCTCGACAAAGCCCGCTGGCTCGCCGCACCGTTGATCAGCCGCCGTATTTCGAACGGACTCCTGGTGTTCACCCCGGACGCCGACCGCGAGGAAGCCGAGCAGATTGCGCTGGGCTTGAACAATGTCGCGCGGCAGACACAGCCCAGCCTCAAAGACGAGAAATGAAGTGTCCGTTGATCTGCCGACTGCTCACGGCACTGACCGCGGCTTCGGTTTACGCCGGAGCGCCACTCATCGCACAGCCGTTTCACCTGCCGACGGCCAATCGCGCACTGTTTGAAAAAGGCGGCGAGGAACGGTTCTTTGTTGGCACGGTGGGCAAGACGTGGACGAGCGGATGTTTCGGTTGCGTCCGCAGCGAGGGTTGGCAGATGCACGAGGGCCTCGACATCCGCTGTCTCCAACGCGACAAACGCGGCGAGCCCACCGATCCGGTCATGGCCACCGCCGACGGCACCGTCGCTTACATCAACGCGAAGCCGTCGCTCTCGAACTTCGGCATCTACATCATCCTGCGTCATTCCGTTGACGGCTTGGAAATCTATTCGACCTATGCGCATCTGCGCGAAATCCGGCCCGACTTGAAGGTCGGCCAGGCGGTCAAAGGAGGCGAATCCATCGCCATCATGGGACATACGGCCAACACCCGCGAAGGCATCTCGAAGGAACGCGCCCATGTCCATTTCGAGTTGAACCTGTTCATAAACGATCGCTTTCCCGCGTGGTACAAAAAAACTTTTCCCGGCCAGCGCAACGATCACGGCGTGTGGAACGGGCAAAATCTGGTGGGTCTCGATCCGCGGCAAATTTTGCTCGAAGAGCACAGCCCCGGCGCGAAGTTCAATTTGTTTCATTTTGTCCAGAGTCAGACTGAACTTTGTCGCGTCGTCGTGCGCGAGAGGTATTTTCACTGGGTGAAACGATATTCGCTGCTGGTCCGATCCAACCCGAAGGCCGAGAAAGAAGGCGTGGCGGGATACGAGATGGCGCTCAACTTCAATGCCGTTCCATTCGAGCTGATTCCCCGCGCCGCCTCGGAAATCAAAGGCAAAGCGAAGTTTCAGCTTCTCTCCGTCAACGAGGCCGAGCAAAAGCGCAACCCGTGCCGCCGACTCGTGACGAAACGCGGTGCCCGCTGGGAATTGACGAGCCACGGACTGAATGCATTGGAATTGTTGACGTACTGACGTTGCGCCAACCCCGAACAATTCACACGCTTTCCGCGCTGGCCGAGCGGTTCTCATTAACACCTTGCTTTTAGCTGGGTGTTATTGGACGGCGGCGGCACCAATCGTTTCAACGGTTTCCCACTCGCTGACGAAACCGTTGAAACGGTTGCGGATTGCCGTATCTCGCCCCACACCCAGCTAAAAGCACGGTGTTAATGAGAGAATTTTCAGGCTAACGTTTCCTTGTCAAATCCCCAGCCATTGATCCTCACGATGGCAAATTAGAGTGGCATAGTTCCAATCTCCGCGTATGATGGAGTTGTC
>CAZNOE010000970.1:0-2583 GCA_964574525.1 uncultured Bifidobacteriaceae bacterium | reverse complement strand
CCGAGTTCGCCCTTGTCGAGCAGTTCCTTCATGAAAAGGTATTCGCGGGCGTACACGACGGTTTCCATCATCATGTAATTGAGGCCAGTGCGCCGCGCGAGGTCCACGATCTTTTTGCAATCGGCGATGCTCGTGGCCATTGGCACGGTGCAGGCGACGTGTTTGCCGGCTTTGAGCGCGGCAATGCTCATCCACGCGTGATCGGGGATGGGCGAATTGATGTGGACGACGTCAACATTCTTGTCCTTTAGCAGTTCTTTGAAATCCTGGTAGCGCACCTCGACATCGAAGTAATCGCCCACGGCATTGAGCTTGTCCGCGTTGCGCTGGCAGATGGCGTAACAATCGGCGTGAGGATGTTTCTGCCACAAAGGGATGAACTCTGCTCCGAAACCCAGACCGACGATTGCGATGTTGATTTTCTTCGCGCTCATTCTGAAATGACTGGTTCTGATTTAAGCCATGTCCACCGGGTGTTTCGGGCGGCAGGAAGCACGGCAATGCGCGCAATACACCCGCCCAGCGCGGTAGTGTCAACGGGAAATTTCCATGACCCGGAGCGTGGACAGCCTGTCCGCGAGAACCGGAGCGCAGTTCAACCTCGCCACATCGGACGCCTCGCGCCATGCTTTCAGCCAGAACAATCGTTCCCGAAAACATCCGCATCATGCGCAAGCGAATTGTCATCGTGGTTCTCGTACTCCTTGGCGCGCTGGTGGCCTTGATTCTGTTCCGCTCGTTGTTCAACAATGAGCCTCAGTATCGCGGCAAACGGTTGAGCGAATGGTTCAAGCAGTATTATCGGACGGGCGAGATGACGGGTTACGCGGCCGACGATCAGCACCAACAGGCCGCGCGAGCTTTTCGCGCCATTGGCACAAACGCCGTGCCTTTCCTTTTGACGAAGTTCTACAACCTCAGCCCGGATTCTCCTTTCCAAACCAACGTTCACAAATTCCTCGGCCGATTGCCCCAGCCGTTCCACTTCCCGCCCTTCGTTCCCGCCAATACCATCCGGGGACAAGCGGCCGGTGCGATTCGCGAAATCAAACCTCCCTACGATATTCTCCTGCCGCTGGTCACCAACCGCCTGTACTCACCGGACAAACGTCAACGCCTCGCCACCATTTATTTGCTGTGCGCCGTCGGTGCGGGTGCAAACGAAGTCATCCCTTTCTTGCGCGAGATGCTGCGGAGCACGAATGGTCCTGAACAGTTAACTGCCGCGATCCGGTTACAGCAGTTAGGCCCGGCGGCCAGACTGGCGCTGCCTGACCTGGTTGAATTGGTCAAGCGCGATGACAGCGACCTTCGAGCGGTTCACGCTGTCTGCCGCACGTTGGGCGATTTCGGCAACGAAGGGACTAATGCCATTCCGGCTCTCAACGCCCGATTGAAAAAAGAACCGCGACCCACGTCACGCATCAACTTCGCCAAGACGCTTTGCCAGATTGACGCGCAACAAACCGAGGCCCTTGGGGTCATCCTGAATCACGCAAAATCTCAAGGCGATGCAAACCGGGTCTATGCATTGATGTCGCTGGGAAACATTGGCCCCAACGCGAAAGCTGCGGTGCCAATCTTGATCGAGGCAGCGACGGAAGATGATGCACAGATTTGGAATCCGGCTGCGGCGGCGTTGCTGAAGATTGGCGAAACAAACCTGGCATTCTCTGCGGTTGCCGACCGATTGAAACACAAAGACAAACAGACGCGCCTGGGCGCGGCGATGTTCATCGTTTACTACGAACCAACCAACTTGGTTGCGATCTCCAATCTCGTGGAGTTCGCACAAGATTCGTCTTGGGGCCGCGTAGCGATTTCGGAATTGGCTAAGCTGCGGCCCGTGCCGCAATCCGCCGTTTTGGCGCTTCGAGAAATCGCGGCGAGCAAGGATAATCAGTTTCGCCGGGAAGCGGAGAACGCGTTACGCGCCATCAAAGTCGCCGAAGCCGAGGAACGCAATCCACCGCACTGACACTCACTTCGCCCCGTGCGCCAGCAGGAATGCCATCAGATCGTTGAACTCCTCCACTGACAGCACGTCACCGAAATTAGCGGGCATGAGCGAGAGTTCCGATTCACGCCGTTCGGCGATGTCCTTTTTGGGCACGGTGATTTCCTTTCCCGTCGAATCCGCGAACACAAGGACCTCGCCTTCCTCGCGCCGCAGCAAGCCGGTGATGGCCGTGTCGTCCTTGAGCGTGAGGTTGGTGGCGTGGAACGCAGGGTCCACGTTGCGGTTCGAGTCGAGCACGTCCTCGATGAGCCGCTCCAGCCCGCGACCGCCGGCACCGTCGAGTTGCGGACCCACCACGGCGCCCTTCCCGTCAATCTGGTGGCACACCGCGCAACTCTTCGTGAAAACTGCCGCGCCGCGCTCCGCTGACGCCTGCTCGGCATCAAAACCTCGGCGCCGCCGCTCAATCAACTTCTGCAATTCCGCGTTCACCGAAGGCACGCCCGTCGTCAGCTTGGCATAGCGAGCGTTAAACTGCGGCAGTCTGGCTGCGATGAGCCGTTCCTTCACCGCGCGGTCCATCAAAACCTGCGGCGACAATTTTTTCTGTTCCGCCAGCGTGA
>CAZNOE010000969.1:0-2585 GCA_964574525.1 uncultured Bifidobacteriaceae bacterium | reverse complement strand
ACAAAACCGTCTTCACCGCCTTCGAGCAATTCATCGGCACGCCGGCCTACATGAGTCCCGAGCAAGCGGTCCTGACCAGTCTGGACATTGACACGCGCAGCGACATCTACGCGCTGGGCGTGCTCCTCTACGAACTGCTGACCGGCAAGACTCCGTTCGATGCGCAGGAACTGCTCGCGATTGGCCTGGACGAAATGCGCCGCACGATTCGCGAACAGGAACCGCAGCGGCCTTCGACCCGTATCAGCACGCTGGCGCAAAACGAACTGAGCACGACGGCCCAACGCCGCGGGATTGAGGCGCCGAAACTCGTCAGTGAACTCCGCGGCGATCTCGACTGGATCGTAATGAAGGCGCTGGAGAAGGATCGCGGTCGACGTTACGAGACGGCCAACGGGTTGGCGATGGACATTCAGCGGCACTTGGATAACGAACCAGTCGTGGCCTGCCCGCCCAGCAGAGCTTACCGGCTTCAAAAAATGGTGCGGCGGAACAAGCTCGCATTCACGGCGGCTGCCGTTGTCGTGGCGGCGCTTGTCATTGGACTCGGCATTTCGACGTGGCTGTTCCTGAAGGAACGAGAAGCCAGAACCCGCGCGGTGGCCGCCGAGCAGGCGGAGCGCAAATTGCGGCAGGAAGCCGAACTGCGTGAATTGAAGTTGGCGACGTTTGTTGCAGTGACAGATTGGGAAACGGCGGTACCCGCCGTGAGGAAAGCGATCGAGGCACAACGAAGACTGTTGGGCAATGACCATCCCGATGTGGCGGATTCATTGGAGCATCTCGGAAGCATTTTAGGCCAAAAGAAGAACTTCTCTGAAGCGGAAAAGGCAGCTCGTGAAGCCCTGGCGATACGAAGAAAAAAGTCTCCAGACGGAGACCTTAAGGTCGCGGGGTCGCTGCAGTTATTTGCTCGCATCTTGTTCGACCAAGGCAAGTGGGCGGAAGTAGAGCCGTTGATCCGCGAAGCGGTGAAGATACGCCGCAGACTTCAGGGAGATGAAAGTGCGGAAACGGCAACAGCGATCAATAACCTGGCGGTATCGCTCGATAGACAAAACAAAACGGCCGAGGCTTTGCCGCTTTTCATGGAAGCGATCGCTACCAGCCGAAAACTTCTTCCAGATGGAGATCCAGACCTCGCGCGCTCAGCGTTTAATTTGATTCGGAGTCTGATCGATGCAGGCCGGCTTTCAGAAGCCGCTGACCGTGCTCGGGACTTCGTTCCACGGAATTATAAAGTGGAGCCCGCCTTAACTGAACAGGTTTCTCGCCTCGCGGATAAACTGATTAGCCAGGGCAGGTCCCAGGAGGCGGAACAGATGTTGAACGATCTTGTATCGAAGGCGTCCGATAGCAGGGAGATATTGCGCGTGCGCGCCGACTATCGGGCGCAACACGGCCGTTGGAAAGACGCTACCGCCGATTTTGCCCAGGTCACCCAACCAAAGTCGGAAGAAAAGGATGACGTTGAGGATTGGCATAAACTGGCGCCGCTCCTTGTCCAGAGCGGCGATCTGGCGGGCTATCGTGAGCATTGCCGGAAGAGTGTTGAACGCTTCGGACACACGGGTGACCCTCACACGGCGCACCTCATTTCCAAAGACTGCTTGATCCTGCCTGACTCGGGAGTGGATCTCAAAATCGTGGATCGGATGGCTGATGCCTCTGTCGCCGGAGAAGTAAAATGGGGAGGTCACTCTTCCACGAAAGCATTGGCAGAGTATCGGCAAGGACGGTTTGCCAGCGCGGCGGATTGGGCTGAAAAAACTCTCGCGCACCCCACAAGTGATTCCTCTGGATGGCGTTCAGTGCAAACGTCCACGACCTTGGCCATGGCCCGTCACCGGCTTAACCAAAGCGAGTTGGCTCAAGCGGCACTGACGAGCGCGCAGGACATTGCGAACAAGAAACTGCCAAAGCTGGACAGCGCTGATTTGGGTACATCGTGGCTTGATGTGATCATTGCCCACGCACTGCTGCGCGAAGCCCAAGCGCTGATTGAAGGCGTCCCGGAAACCAAGGCTGAAACGAGGTGAACGATGTTAGCCGCCTCACCAACGCGCGCCAGTTGCGTGCGAACTTCGCGAAGCGTTTGGAGTGCGCGGAGCTTGCTCCCGCTTTCGATTCGCGCGCAAGAGCGCCGGCAAGCCGGGCGCACTCCAAACGCTGCGCGCCATCGCCGCCTTAGCAGATGAATGACGTTACACAAATGCTGGGTGCCGTCAGTCGCGGCGAAGCAAAAGCCGCCGATGAATTGTTGTCACTCGTTTACGAGGAATTACGCCGGCTCGCCACGGCGAAGATGGCGTCGGAAGCGCCAGGCCAAACGCTCCAGCCCACCGCGCTGGTTCACGACGCCTGGCTGCGGCTCACCGGCGACGACCAGCGGAAATGGAATGACCGAACCCATTTCTTCGCCGCCGCTGCCGAGGCCATGCGCCGGATTCTCGTGGACAACGCCCGTCGCAAACGCACCGCCCGTCACGGCGGCGGCCAGCAGCGGGTGGAAATGCCGGAGATCGCCTCAGCGGTCATGGAAACCGACGACAAGGTGCTGGCGGTGAACGAGGCGTTGGAAAAAT
>CAZNOE010000968.1:0-2589 GCA_964574525.1 uncultured Bifidobacteriaceae bacterium | reverse complement strand
TCAATTTCTCAGCGCTCGCGGCGAAGACATCGTCGAGTGATGGGAAATGCCGCGCGAGTGATTTCGCCACACCCGTGCCGACGTGCAAAATGCCCAAGCCGTAAAGCACGCGCCACATGTCGCGCGTCTTGCTCGCAGCGATGGCTTCAATGAAATTTTTCGCCGACTTCTCTCCCATGCGTTCCAAGTTCGCCACTTCATCGAGCTTGAGCCGGTAAAGGTCCGCCACGTCCTGCACGAGGCCGCTCTTGACGAGTTGGGCCACGAGCACCTCTCCGCCGCCTTCGATGTCCATCGCGCCACGCGCGCACCAATGTTCGATGCGCCCGCGAACTTGGGCGGGACAATCCGGGTTCGGACAGCGCCAGACGACATTCTCATCTCGGAGGAACGAACTCTGAGAGTCCCCATCTTTTGGGGTGGCAGTTTGGGACTCGTGTAACTCGTCCCTCCCAGTGGATTTCGTGACCTTCGAGCCGCATTCGGGGCAGGTCTTCGGAAACTGAAAGGTCACTTCCTTTCCGCCGCGCTTGTGGGCCGCGACCGCCACCACGGCCGGGATGACTTCGCCGGCTTTTTCAATGACAACCGTGTCGCCGATGCGAATGTCCTTCTCGCGGATGTAATCTTCGTTGTGCAACGTGGCGCGGCTGATGGTGCTGCCGGCCAGAAAGACCGGTTCGAGTTCCGCCACCGGCGTGAGCGCGCCGGTGCGCCCGACTTGCACGGTGATGCCTTTGAGTTTCGTTTCGGCCTGCTCGGCGGCGTATTTGTAGGCGATGGCCCAGCGCGGCGCTTTGGACGTGAAGCCGACGCGCTCGCGTTGCGCAAAGTCGTTCAGTTTGATGACCGCACCGTCCGTTTCGTACGCAAACTTCCGCCTGATTTTTTCCAGTTCGTCAATGGCGGCGATCAGTTCCTCCGTCGAGCCGCAGACCCAGATTCTTTCCGCAGTCTTGAAGCCGAAGGATTTCAGCCAGCGCAGCGTGTCGCTGTGTGTCGTGGGCTGGCCGCCCCCTGCGCCTTTCACAAAGCCCGTTCCGTAAATCACCACGTCGAGGGGACGTTGGGCGGCGAGGCGCGGATCAAGTTGCTTGAGCGAACCGGCGGCAGAGTTCCGGGCGTTGGCGAAAAGTTCCTTGCCGGCGGCTTTGCGTTCGGCATTCAGTTTTTCAAAGCCGGCGCGCGTCATGTAAACTTCGCCGCGGACTTCCAGCACGGGAGGAACTCTCCCTTTCGCGTCCCTTACACCCAATTTCAGCGGCACACTGCGAATTGTTTTCAGGTTCGCAGTAACATCGTCGCCCGTCGTGCCATCGCCGCGCGTGGCTCCGACGCTGAACACGCCGTTCTCGTAACGCAAACTCACTGCCACGCCGTCCACTTTCGGCTCAACCACCCACTCCGGCTTTTCCTTCTGCAACAGCTTCTGGACGCGGTTCACGAAGTCACGCAATTCTTCCTGCGAATAAGTGTTGTCGAGGCTCATCATTGGCAAGGCGTGCTGGACGGTTTTGAAACCGCCGAGCGGTTGATCGCCCACCCGCTGGCTGGGAGAATCCGGCGTAACGAGTTCGGGGAATTCTTTTTCCAGATCAAGCAGTTCGTGATAAAGCCGGTCATACTCGCGGTCGCTGACCCTCGGCTGCGCCTCGACGTAGTAGGCGTGATCGTGCGCGCGGATTTGCTCGCTCAATCGGGGGTGGCGGGCTTTGGCATCGGAGAGCGTCATGGCGGAAGATTTTTAGCGACCATGGCGACGGGGGACAGGTTTTTCTTTGGGCTTATCGTATCCGCACCTGTACCACGTTTTAATCAGTGGTGGAAAAAAGCTTCTGTTTCCGCAGCGGCGCGGTTGTGGTTTTGGCCGGGGAGCAGGCTGGCCTGTCCTTTCATTGGTTTTTCCTCACCGGAGAACTCAGAACCTCAACAGCGCGGAGCGCGGCGGCGTTACGACTTTCCACTTCGAGTTTTTCCAGCAGGTGAAGGACATGCTTCTTGATCGTGTTGCGCGAGACGCCCAGAATGATGCCGATCTCTTCGTTGTTCTTGCCCTGGGCGATCCAAAGGAGGACTTCAGCTTCGCGCGGAGACAGGCCGAGCGCTTCCAACGGGACCGCAGAAGAAAAGTCGGGCGCGAATTTGATCTGACCGAGTTGCGCATGGGTCCGATCCTGGTGATGTTGCTGGCGTTGCAAGCGGGCCGCAATCGCTGCCAGGACCTCCTCCTTCACCACCGGCTTAACCAGGTAATCGTCCGCGCCCAGGTTCATGCCCGTGCGCTGGTCCAGCTTCTCACCCCTCGCGGTGAGAAAAAGAAACGGGATGGTTGCGGTGGCCGGCTCGGCGCGCAGGGCTTGCAAGACTCCGTAGCCGTCAAGTTCAGGCATCATCACATCGCAGAGGATGAGATCGGGCGAAACGCTCCGGGCCAGTTCAAGTCCGCGGCGACCCTGCTCCGCGCAGAGCACCTCGAATCCTTCCATCTCGAGCATGATCACGAGGTTCTCGCGCATGGGAGGATGATCTTCGATCAGCAGAATCTTTTTCACGTCGCTTCAGTTTGAATTCTTCCGGCTCGCGAACCCG
>CAZNOE010000967.1:0-2593 GCA_964574525.1 uncultured Bifidobacteriaceae bacterium | reverse complement strand
GCCAGGCGTTCCTGGAGTTTCTCTTTGTCGTAGTCGCTGGTGGTCTCTTCGATCTGGCGGCGGATTTGATTCACGCGGCCCTGGATTTCGGAGCTTTTGCCACCGCCTTCGACGATGGTGCAGTTTTCCTTGTCAATCACGATGCTCTTGGCGCGGCCGAGGTCTTCGAGGCCGATGCTCTCGAGCTTGATGCCGAGGTCTTCGCTGATGAACTTGCCGCCGGTGAGGGTGGCGATGTCTTCGCACATGGCTTTGCGGCGATCCCCGAAGCCGGGGGCTTTCACGGCGCAAACGTTGATCGTGCCGCGGAGCTTGTTCACGACGAGGGTCGCGAGGGCTTCGCCTTCGACGTCCTCGGCGATGATGAGCAGCGGTTTACTGCTGCGAGCCGTTTTCTCCAGAAGCGGGAGCAGGTCCTTGAGGCTGGTGATTTTCTTTTCGTAATTCAGGACGTAGGCGTCCTCGAGTTTGCACTCCATCGTCTCGGCGTTCGTCACGAAATAGGGCGAGAGATAACCCTTGTCGAACTGCATGCCCTCGACCACTTCGAGCGTGATCTCGATGGACTTGCCTTCCTCGACGGTGATCGTGCCGTCCTTGCCGACCTTGTCCATCGCCTCGGCGATGATGTCGCCAATGTCGGTGTCCCAGTTTGCGGAAACCGTCGCGACTTGTTTGATTTCTTCCTTGTCCTTCACCTTCTTGGCGATTTTGTCGAGGTGCGCGACGGCGGCTTCAACCGCCTTGCCAATGCCGCGCTGAATGCCGATGGGGTTGCCGCCGGCGGTGACGTACTTCAGGCCCTCGCGGTAAATGGATTCCGCCAACACGGTCGCCGTGGTCGTGCCGTCGCCCGCGCTGTCGCTGGTTTTGCTGGCGACTTCGCGGACCATTTGCGCGCCCATGTTTTCGTACGGGTCTTCGAGTTCAATTTCCTTCGCCACGGTCACGCCGTCCTTGGTGACGGTCGGTGAACCGAATTTCTTGTCGAGGACGACGTTGCGTCCTTTGGGGCCGAGGGTCGCGGTGACGGCGCGGGAGAGTTTAGAAACGCCCCGCAGGATCGCCTGACGCGCGGCCTCATCGAATAATAGTTGTTTTGCTGCCATAATGTTTGGTTCTTAGTTGATAGTTGATGGTTGGTGGATGCGATCAGACAATGATCGCGAGCAGGTCGTCGGAGCTGAAAATTTTGTACTCCTTGCCGTCCAGCTTGATTTCCGTGCCGCCGTATTTGGAGACGAGCACGCGGTCGCCCTTTTTGACTTCGAAGGGGACTTTTTTGCCGTTGTCGTCGGTCTTGCCCGTGCCGAGCGCGATGACGACGCCTTCCTGGGGCTTTTCCTTGGCGGTATCGGGGATGATGATGCCGCCCTTTTTGGTTTCCTTCTCTTCGACCGGTTCAACGAGGATGCGGTCTCCGAGGGGTTTGATGTTCAGTGCCATAGTTTTTTCTGTTTGGTTTGGTTGTTTGATGTAATCAAATCCCGCCGCCCAAGCGGACGGGAAAATTCTTTAACGTCGCCGTTGGCGGTGCAATTTCGCCGCGCTGGTTTTCTTCGCCGGCTTGACGCGGCGAACCTTTCGCGGCGAGGGAACGATGATTCCCATCGCGCGGGCGACTTCGGTGCGTATCGCTGTGGCCGCGCCCACCAGACCAGCGGCAACCAGTTTTTTCCCTCGCGCATCCACGTGGATGTTCATTCCTTCCAACGCGCGCGAACCGAGCAGTGACAGGTCGCCGCGCTGGGCGAACACGACCTCGTCAATCGTGAAGAACTTGTCCACGCGCAGTACCGCAAAGCCGACCGATCGCGTGATGATCTCGCCGTTGGCCATTTGTATCTGGAGATCTTTCTTCACCGGCTCGACGCCGATGCGCTCCAGCACGTCGGCAGGCAGCCAGGTGTACTCACTGCCAGTGTCCACCAAAAGCCTGGGCACCACCGCGACCTTCTTCGGGTCTTTGTGGTTCTCGACTTTGCAGCCTGTGTAAAACGAGCCCATGTTTCTCAATATCTGTTTGTTTTTTTAAATCCCGCCGCCCGAGCGGTGGGAAAAGCTGTCTATCTCAATTCTTTTTGGTCAGCGACTCCAACATGATTTCGCACAAAGCGTTGATCTTGGTTAAACCTCGCTTCACGTAATTCCCAGCAGAAAAATCCGGGTCATTTTGCTGCTGATCCCATTTGAAATGTAATTTGTTAGTAATTCCAGGAGTGATGGTTTTCATCGCTTCCAGTTTGGCTTTGTCATTTGCTGGGACTAGCATAAGATGATCGGAATTACGCGTCTGATAATTCCAGCAATAATCCGTTGCCGACATCAAAGCACTTAACGCCGCAAATTCCGGTCGACCATCTTCTAAATGTGACTTGTTAACCTCAAAGCTCGTTTCCAAATCCAACACGCCCTTGCGAAATTCAGAATACGTCGAGCCTTGCGTGCGAACCTTTACAGTAGCAACAGCTTCTTTGAACTTCTGCCGCGCGGCTTCACGCTCCGCTGCTTGTTCTTCTGCCGCTTTGCGCGCTTCAGACCGCGCGGCTTTACGCTCCGCTGCTTGTTCTTCTGCCGCTTTGCGCGCTTCAGA
>CAZNOE010000966.1:0-2594 GCA_964574525.1 uncultured Bifidobacteriaceae bacterium | reverse complement strand
TATGTGCGCAATGACGTGGTGAATCTGGTTGATCCGTTGGGATTGTGTTGCGAGCTGGAGAAGCAGCGGGTCTTGTATTATAAGAACCAATTGAGGCGGATTTGTCCGTTAGGTTACCTTCCGCCGCCGGTTGGTGGTTTTTTTGGTGGCGCCTGCTTTGTAACGTTGTTACTGCTTATCGATGCCCTCGACGACTTGGCCGACTGTGCATTGAAACCCTGCGAACCAAATATGTGTCCCGCCCAATAGAGGTTCATCATGCGCTTTCTTTTTACATGGCGAATTTCGGCTTTGGCGGCGGGAGTCCTGTTCACGTTTATGGCTGTTGCTGACGCGCAGGATTGGCAGGACGGCTATGATGCGAGCGGCAATTTCGTGCTTCGGTCGGCAGCATCCAATACGGCCCCGCTGGTTTTGAGGCAACCTCAGCCGCAAGTCGTCAGCCCCGGCGAACTCGCGTCCTTCTCGGTGGTGGTGGCCGATGCGCGTGGCCTGACTTACCAGTGGCGCTTCAACGGCACGAACCTGGCCGGCTCCAGCAACGGCACCCTGTTGCTCGCCAATGTCAGCGCAGCGAACGAGGGGTCATATTCGGTGGTGGTCACCAACAACTCCGGCAGCGTCACGAGCAGCATCGCCCAGCTTTACATAGACAGCGATGGCGACGGCCTGCCCGACTCGTGGGAACGAACCTACTTCGGCAACTTGACGAGCCAGCGCAGTGGCGGCGACGCCGATGGCGATGGCAGCTCAAACTTGAATGAGTTTTTCGACGGCACGAATCCCACGAACAACGCCTCGCGCAATCTCCGGCTGACCGTGCTCGCTGACGGCGGTTCGGTGGCCACAGCGCCGACGAAGCTCAATTACACCAACGGAGAATCCGTGACGCTGACGGCGACACCTTTTCCGCCAAACAGCTTTTACAGTTGGACCGGAGACCTGATCGCGCGGACAAATCCAGCCGCGTTGACCATGAACACCAACAAGACAGTGCGCGCGAATTTCACCTGTGCGCTTTCGCAGGCCGGAATGGTGGCGTGGTGGCGAGGCGAGAACGATGCGGGGGATGCCATCGGCGCGAACCACGGCTGGCTGTCGAACGGGCTCTCGTTCGCGGCAGGCCAAGTCGGACAAGCGTTCCTTTTCAATGCCGCCAATCAGGAGGTCAAGGTCCCAGCTTCACCGGCGCTGAATGTCGGCGCGGGCAACGGCCTGACGATTGAGGCCTGGATCAAGCCGGCGAATCTTGCCACCGAATATGAACTTGCCGAGTGGAACAATGGTTCGACCATCGGCGTCCACTTCGCGATCAATGTCGGTTTCGCCGGCCAGGGCGGCCCCGGAAGTCTTTATGCCAACCTCCGGGACATCAATGGCGCTGACCACTACTTTTTCTCGCCGGCCGGTTTGCTGCGCACCAGCGTCTGGCAACACGTGGCGGTGACCTACGACCGGACCTCGGGAATTGCCAGATTGTTTTTCAACGGCATCGCCGCCGCCTCGGCCAACTTGGGCAGCTTTGTTCCGCGCACCACTGCCGATCTGCACCTGGGCTATCGGCCAGGCTCCACTTCGTACTCCGGCCTGCTGGACGAGCCGGCGATTTACAACCGGGCGCTGACGGCTCCGGAGGTGTTGGGCATTTATCTGGCGGATGCTGGGGGCAAGTGTAATGACCGGCCCGTGTTCACCAGTTCATTCCAATTTGCCGATGGCACCCAGGGTTCGGGTTACACGCAGCAGGTGGTGACGGTTCTGGGTGCGCTCCCGGTGAGCTTCTCTCTGTCGGCGGGGTCGCTGCCGTCCGGCCTCACGCTGTCATCCGCGGGTCTTGTCAGCGGAGTTCCCACCACTGCGGGCAGCAACGTGTTTGCGGTGCTGGCCACCGATGCGGCGGGCTTGTCCACCGAACTGATCTGCGGCCTGCGGGTGTTGCCGGCGATGGTGCCCGTGCCCGCCATGCCGGCCAGTTTGGTCGCCTGGTGGCGCGCGGAAAACAACGCACTGGACGCTGTTGGCACAAATCACGGGACGTTGTCGAACGGGGTTTCCTTCGCCAGCGGCGAAGTCGGCCAGGCTTTCCAGTTCAACACCACGAACCAGGCGGTCAGGATTCCCGCTTCACCAGCTCTCAACATCGGCGCGGCCGACGGCATGACCATCGAGGCCTGGATCAAGCCTGCAAATCTCGTCACCCAATTCCCGCTCGTAGACTGGGACGACGGTTCCAACTTCGGCGCGCACTTTTGGATCAATGTCGGCTTCAGCGGACAAGGCGGTCCCGGATGCTTATATGCGAATCTGCGCGATACGAATTCGGCCGACCACTACTTCTTCTCGCCCACCGGCCTGCTCAGCACCAACGCCTGGCAGCACGTGGCGGTGACGTACGAACGGATTTCCGGAACCGCCAGATTATTTTTCAACGGCAGCGTGGTCGCCTCCGTGAATTTGGGCAGCTTTGTTCCGCGCACCACGGCTGATCTGTATCTGGGCTTTGAGCCGCGAAATCCTTCGTACCCCGGCCTGCTGGACGAGCCGGCGATTTTCAACCGGGCCTTGAGCACAAACGAGATTGCGTCGCTCTACAA
>CAZNOE010000965.1:0-2601 GCA_964574525.1 uncultured Bifidobacteriaceae bacterium | reverse complement strand
GCGGCGTTCTGTTCCTGGTGCCGATCGTCGCGCTCGTCTTCATCATCGGCAACGCACTTCGACCGGGGACTGGCCGCGGGCCGTGGCATTGGCCCAAGGTCCAATAGCGGCGCCGCAGAGCTTTAAGCAACTCTCCCTTGAACCGCAGCCGAACGAGAAAGCAATGAGCAGAGACAAAATCAGCCATATCTCCGGGTCCTCCTGCCATCAAGGCGCTGCGACCGGGGACCGGTCGCGGTCCGACAGCGAGAAGGCGAAGTAACGGCAACGAACAGAGCATGAGCAAGCACAAGAACAGACCTCAGAGCGGACGCAAGCCAGCCACGGTGCCCAGGGCGCGCGGCGTTCGCTGGGTCGTGGCGGGCGCGGTGGTGATTGCTGCGGTGGTCGGGTTTGCCGCGTTTAAGTTTTCGCGTGCTCATTCCACTTCCACGGCCAGCGCGAACCCAAAGCTTACGGAAGCCTCGGCAGCGTCACCTTTCGCTCCGACCATTCCCAACAAGACGCCCGCGCCCGCATCCGCGCCCGAGGGCATGGTGTGGATTCCCGGCGGCGAGTTCTCGATGGGCAGCGACGCCGCCAGCGAATCGTTGTGCGGCCTGCCGGGCGTGACGCGCGACGCGCTGCCCATTCACCGCGTCCATGTGGACGGCTTCTGGATGGACGCGACGGAGGTGACCAACGAGCAGTTTGAGAAATTCGTCAAAGCCACCGGCTACGTCACCGTCGCCGAGCAGAAACCAACGAAGGAAGAATTCCCCACCGCGCCGCCGGAAAATCTCGTGGCCGGCTCCACGGTTTTCACGACGACACCGCAGCCAGTGCCGTTGAACGATTTTTATCAATGGTGGAGCTACGTGCGCGGCGCGGACTGGCGTCATCCCACCGGGCCGGACAGCGAACTCAAGGGCCGCGAGAAATATCCCGTGGTGCAAATCGCCTACGAAGACGCAGCGGCTTACGCGAAATGGGCGGGGAAGCGATTGCCCACGGAAGCGGAGTGGGAATTCGCCGCGCGCGGCGGCGTGGCCGGCAGGTTGTATTCGTGGGGCGATGAGTTGAGGCCGGGCGGAAAATTCCAGGCGAACATTTACCAGGGCAAGTTCCCGCTGGCGGACGGCGACACGGGCGAGGACGGTTTCAAAGGCATCGCGCCCGTCGCGCAGTTTCCGCCCAACGCCTACGGCCTCTACGACGTGGCGGGCAACGTGTGGGAGTGGGTGAGCGACTGGTATCGCGTGGACACCTACGCGCGATTGAAGCTGGCAGGCGGCGTGGCGCGCAACCCGCAAGGCCCGGACTCGCCCTACGACCCCGCCGAGCCGACGGAGAAAAAGCGCGTGCATCGCGGCGGCTCGTTTCTTTGCACGGACCAGTATTGCACCCGTTACATGGTCGGCACGCGCGGCAAGGGCGAAGTCCGCACTGCCAGCAACCACGTCGGCTTCCGTTGCGTGAAGGACGGAGCAAACCAGGGCAAGAAGAATTGAGCGAACCAATCAGACAATGAACAACCGTGAACGCAATTCCGACAGGATCAAACAGGCGTAACGGATGGTTTTGCTTTATTTCCGCAGTTAGCTCCTGTTCAATCTGAAAACCGATTCAACACAGAAGAACATGATAATGAAAGCCCTGATTCAACAGGAGCAAACAGAGATAACAGAGAGAGAAAATGAAATCTCCGTTTCCTCTGTTACCTCCTGTTCAATCTGAAAAATCCAAAAACAACACAAGCATGAAAACCACGCACAGACAAAACCTCATCGCCGCCGCGCTCGCTGGCGCGCTGGCGCTCGTTACCACCGTCGCTCAGGCCGGCGAGATCGGCCACTACGCCGGCGGCTTCATGAACATCCGGGACTTCCTCGTGCCCGAGCCGGGCTTTTACGGCGCGGTCTATAATTACTTCTACACCACCGACCGGATCAACGACCGCAACGGCAACAAGGTCAGCACGGTCACTGTCAATCCGGGCGGTGGACCGGGTGTGACCCTCGGGGTGGACGTGAACGTGGACATGTATGTGCTCGCACCCTCGCTGATTTATGTCACGGACATCAAGTCGCTGGGCATCAAATACGGCGCGTTGATCTCCCCCACCTTCGCCAATGCGAGCCTGGAAGGCGCGCTCTCCACGGCCACCGGGCGAGGTGGCAGCGTCGGAGGATCAACCTTTGACGTGGGCGACCTGTTGGTGCAACCCGTGTGGCTCGGCAAGACGATCGAGCATTGGGACTTCTCGCTCGCCTACGGCTTCTACGCGCCGATCGGCCAATACAACACCGAGATCGTGACCTTGCCCGGCGGCGCTACCGTCAAGACGGAATCGCCGGACAACATCGGATTCGGTTTCTGGACGCACCAATTCCAGGGCGCGGCGGCATGGTATCCCTGGGCCGACAAGCGCATGGCCGTCACCACCGCCTTGACCTACGAACTTCATGACAAGAAAGACGGCTTCGACCTGACGCCCGGCCAGAACCTGACGTTCAACTGGGGCATCAGCCAGTTCCTGCCGCTGAAGAAAGACCACTCTCTGCTGCTCGAAGTCGGCCCGGCCGGTTACGACAGTTGGCAGATCACCGACGATACCGGCAG
>CAZNOE010000964.1:0-2610 GCA_964574525.1 uncultured Bifidobacteriaceae bacterium | reverse complement strand
AAGCCCAGGGCCAATCCGCGCGATAGCCACGACTGCGCGTGGGTCACAAATTCCGCTTCGGTGAGTTCGGAAGGCCGCTTTGTAAATCGCCGGGCCAGGAGCGTGGCCCACTTCATGAGCAGATCCGCCTGCGTCAGCCAATAGACACTTCCAAAGGGCACAATCCAGACGAGGAATGTGGCCGCTGGCAGCGCGACGAACGGACTCCACCAGATTCCCAGAAACCAATGCTGGGCGAGGAAAACTTCGTAGATCGGCACACTGTTGCCTGAAATGGCGGTCAAGTGCCAGCAGCCCGCGCGAATGAGACTGGCGCTCACGAGCAGCATCAACACAAATGTGAGCAGGACCACATGCACCGCCGCCCAGTTGCGAAGCATCACCGCACCAGCGAGCCAGCTATCCCCCGCGCCATTCGGCGACATATAACGGCCGTTCTCGCGCAACCAGCGCACCGGCCACGAATGTGAATCCGACAGCCTCGCTTCCACCGTCGCTGCGCCCGGGGGTTCTTCGCGCTGAAACATTCCGCCAAGAAAACTGCCGAAGTAACCGCCCCCCGAGACGGTCGAAAGAAAATCAATTTTGCCGATCAATTTCTCACGGGCCAATGCCTGGAATACTCCGAGGCAAAACGTGGCGCTGCGAATCCCGCCGCCGGACAGGGCCATGCCGACGCGCGGCGCATCGGGACGGATGTCGTTCACTTTGCGGCGCGTCGCGATTTGTTCCGCCTCGGCCTGGCGCAATTCCGGCGGATAGAGTTCGTCGAAGAGTGAAACCTTCGGTCCGTCTGGCGGCTCGGCGCCTGGCGTTGGTTTCACGTCGGCACTCGCGTGCGGCCTGGCTCTGCCCGTGAGCCATGAGCCCATGCGCAATTCTTCAGTGGGAGAGGGGAGCGCCCCACTCTGCTGGCCTTCTCTATTGGAAGGCTTGGTGGCGGGTTGATTTTTCCAATCCTGGGAAGGGTCAATGTTAGGTGGATTCATGAAAGTTCCATTGCTCGCTCAAAGCGTCTTCAAGTATTCCAACAGCGCCTGCTTCTCCTCCGCGCGGAGGTCCGTACCATAAATGTGGCCCTGATTGCCGTTGCCGCGTTCCTTCACGTCATGCCGCCAGCCGGTTTGAGCTGCAGCCGGCCCTTGCGTGACGAAGCCAACGTTGACCGGATCGAACATATCGTAGCCGCGATAGAAGGAGGTCGGTCGCTTGTCCACCGGCTCAAGCAAGTCGCGCAACGTCGGCACGGCGCCATGATGCAGATACGGAGAGCGAATCCAGATGCCATCGAGCGGCGGCGAACAGTAGCCCTCTTTTTTCACCATGTTCGGTCGCGTGATACCCAGTCTCTTCACCGCGACATGCGCTCCCAAAACTGTTCGTCCCCGGCGCACCAGAGATTCCACGTGTTGCGGCCCTTGATCTCGTCCGGCGCGAGCGCAATGCCGCCGTCCATTGGCTTGAACACATCGGCGGCGATCTCGGGAAAATCTTCCGGCTTGCGACCGTCGGCGCGGTCTTCGAGCGAACCTTTGGGTTTGCAACCGGCGAGGGCCAGCAGAACGGTGCTGAACGCCAGGAGCCGGGCGAAAGAGAACAACGTTGCTTTCATCGGCGTGGTTCTTTTGAAGTTAATGCGGCATTAATTCACGGTGACGCCATGCTTTCAGGTTAAACTGCTTCAAATGGATGCGACGATTGACTGCTGCGACAACGGTTACGACGGGTTCTTGCAAGGATATTTAATCCCGTCCCGGCCAACGTGCAACCAAATTGAGGAGTTCAAAAATGGGATGCGCCCAGGCGCATCGGTGCCTGTTCATGTGAAATCCCTTCGGGACTCGTGAGACGCACCAAGTAATGATTGAGCAGGGTAGGGGAGCATCCGCCGTTATGTCGTGAGGCTGAGTTGGCTTATTTGCTGCTCCCTGAATCTCCGTTGCGTAGTTATGCCCAAGAGCAATCTGGAATTTCGATCCTGCGCAGGCGGCGGGCAGCCGTCCGTCCAAAAGGATGTCGCGACATGTCTGACTTGCGTACATGAAGCCTCGCGCATGATCAAAGACTTCCAACCCTTCCGATAATGAGTGGAGAAATTGCATTGATTGGCGGCGCGCTCGAACTGACGGTCCCCGGGTATGCCCTGCGGCTCGTCCGCCGCTTCGGAGCGCAGAATGTTGGTTGGTTTGTGGTGATCGCGTTTTCGTCCCTGGCGCTGCTGCATCTGGTGGGGCCATTGAAACCGATCGGAGACGGTGTTGCTTGGCGAGCCATGCCCGACGCCATTTATGGCATCGCTTCAGTGCTGCTGCTCATCGGCATGGGCCATCTCGACACTTTGTTCTCGGAGCGTGCACGGGCCCGAGCGGAGGAGTCGCGGCTGCAAAGCGGGTGGCGATCGGAGATCAAAGCGACGGAACTCGTCCAAGCCAACCAGGAATTGCTCGCTCAAATAGCGGGCCTGCAACAAAACGAGAAAGCCCTGAGGGAATCCGAGAGGCAATACCATTCTCTGTTCATCGAGAACCCTCAGCCAATGTTGATCGTTGATCTGCGCTCCTCCGGGTTTCTGGCGGCCAATCGAGCCGCGCTTCGCCAGTACGGATTTAC
>CAZNOE010000963.1:0-2622 GCA_964574525.1 uncultured Bifidobacteriaceae bacterium | reverse complement strand
TCGCCCACATCCTCACCACCTTCCCCCTCGTCGCCCAACCCGTGAAAGACGCCGCGCTGGAAGCCTACCGCTCCGTCGCAAAAGGCGAGTTGAAATAGCGTCCAAGTCAGAGACAGGCGGGACGCGCCGTCCTAGTTATCAGCGCCAATCCGCGTTCATCAGCGGTTAAAACTCTTTGCGACTTGCGGCCAGGGAGCCGGGAGATTTGTAAATGATTTTGATGTGCGATGTCAGGGGAATGAAGGTCAGAGGAATGAAACTCATGGAATTGTCCCTATTCCCCTGACTCACATTCCCTGACATCTCCCCGGCCTCATTCCGAAGTCCTCGCGGCGTTCGAGGACTCGGATGGAGGGGCCTTTGCGTGAGGTTTAATCGGCATCGTTCCGGTTAAACGCGGATCGGCACGATCAGAAACGGCAGGCCGTTGCGGAAGAATTCCCGTTGCAGCGCGAACACTGTGAAGTTGTGCAGCAGCCGGCCCAGCCGCGATTCGTTCGTGAACACCAGTTGTCCGCCGAAGAACACCGCTTGCGGAAAGCGCCGCGCGATTTGTCCCGCGAGTTCGGTCGCTTCGGATACGGCGTCGTGCCCGACGGCGGAAACCGTTTCGGCGCAAAAACCTTTGTGCTTCATGTAGCTGGCGTAACGTCCCGTCGCCTCCGCAACATGTCGCCGCAGGTTTTCAATTTCCCCGGCGCCTTTGAAATTACCCGCGTCCACCACGCCGACTTGGACGAACACGAAATTGCGGAACACGCCGGGAAACATCCGCAACACCGACAATAATGTGTGAATACCCAAGCCGTTGAAGCCGTTGACCAGCAGCACGGCGGTTTTGGCCGAGGGATCGCAGGTGAGCGCGGCGGCTGACGGTGCGCTCGCTTCGGAAGTGATCGCCGGAATGAGCGTATCCAGCCGCGCGAGTTGTCGCGCCGTGCCCCGATAGTGCCGGCGGATAAGAAAAGCCGTCACGACAAACGTGCCGGTCAACAGCAACGTCACCCAGCCGCCCTCCCAGAATTTTTCCGCGCTCAGGCTGATCAGAATGAAAGTCGTGAGACACAGGCCGACGCCGTTGATGATCAGTCGGCGCTGCCAGCACGGCGCCAACGCGCGGTGCGTCCACCAGTGGCGCACCATGCCGAGTTGCGACAGTGAGAACGTAATGAAGACGTTGATGCTGTAAAGCACCACCAGCAATCCCACCGTGCCGCGCGTGGCCAGCAATACGATCAGCGCCGCGCCGCCCATCAGCAGGATGCCGTTCTGCGCGACGAAACGGTCGCTCAAGGTGGCGAAGCGCGTGGGAAACCAGCGGTCGAGCGCCATGTTCGCCAGCACGCGCGGGCCATCGAGGAAACCGGCTTGCGCGGCGATGAACAATAGCGCCGTCGCGGACAGCATCGCCACCGAGACGAAAGTTTTTCCCAGTCCGGCCGGCCACGACGCCGTGAGTTCGCCGAACAGAACCGCGTTCAAGGTCTTGCCATCCTGCGGCGCGACGCGGAACAACAAATACGCCAGCAGCAGTCCGCCAACCGTAAACGCGAGCGATACGCCCATGTAGAGCATTGTGCGTTTGCCGGTGGCCGCGCGCGGCTCGCGCAGGATCGGCAGGCCGTTGCTCACCGCTTCGATGCCGGTGTACGTGCCCGCGCCCATGCTGTAGGCACGCAGCAACAAAAGAAACACGCCGAGCCAGCCGAGTTGCGCGTGCGCCGCGCTCACGTCACTGGCGGTGTTCGCAGCGACTTCCGGCAACGTTCCGAGATGCGTCGTCCCCGCGTAGAGAATTCCAAACCCGTGCGTGCCGATGAACACAAAGAACACCGGCACCCAGAGCAGGACGGATTCCTTCACGCCGCGCAGATTGAGCAACGTCAGCACCGCCGTGCCTCCGAGCGCGAAGGGTAATTTCCACGGCAGCCAGACCGGCGGCAGCACGGAGAACAAGGCATCCGCGCCGCTCGCGATGGAAATCGAGATGGTCAGCACGTAATCCACCAGCAGCGCGCAACCCGACACCACGCCCGCCGTGGGCGAAAGCAGTTTGCTCGCGACGAGATAGCCGCCACCGCCCGTAGGAAACAATTCGATGATCTGCGAATAGCTCGCGCAAATGATCGCGATGGTCGCCATGCACGCCAGCGCGATGAACGGCGCGAGCGCCGCGTGCGCGCCCAGGGCCTTGAAGGTTTCCTCTGGTCCGTAGCACGACGACGACAGACCGTCCGCGCCCAGACCCACCCACGCGAGCACCGCGACGAGCGAGAGTTTGTGAAAGAGCCGTTCATCCGAAAGATTTCGCGCGCGACCGATGAAAATGTTTTTCAACCGGCCCAGCCAATTTCCGCCGTTCATATTTACCTCGCAACAGATGCGTTCGTGCAAGCAACGACGCTCGCGGGCGACGCGGTTCACGCAGGGAAATCATGTTCCCGTCAAGTGACGGGCAGAGGATCGCCCTTCCAAATGCCGGCGAGGTTAGCTGACGGGCTGGGCCTTGAAAGTGGCCTGGAATTCCGTTGCCGAAACTCCCGCGCCCCGTCCTCAATTATTTGAGGATCTTGGGTCCCCCGCATCCGGCCTCAGGAAGGAAGCCGGATTTAGGCTGCAACG
>CAZNOE010000962.1:0-2624 GCA_964574525.1 uncultured Bifidobacteriaceae bacterium | reverse complement strand
AGGCGATTGGTTTGGATATGAGGTCTGGCTCTCCGGCGACTATGCCCTGATCGGGTATTCCGGGGCAACGGCCTACGCAGCCGGCCACAATAACGTCTCGGCCACCCAGTATCCGCCGACCGACCGTGCGGACCACACTGCCAGGATTTGGAGCCGACATGATGCCACATACCAGTATTTCCTGGTCCGGCTCGACGACAGCCAAATCCGCACCCCGAACGGGGTGGGCAGCAACTGGGCCAACGACTGTATCGAGTTCTACATCGACCCGGTCCATGCCGGCGGTTCAAGCACGATCAATACCGGCAACTCGACCAGTTGCATCGAGTTGGTGTTTGACGCGATCAACCAGAAGAACGTCTTTGATACCACCGCCGGCTACGCGGCCCAGGTCCTGGCCGGCATCACGTCGGCCGTGGCCACGAACAGCTACGAGGGCTTTGCCGGCTGGTGGCTGGAGGTGCGAATCCAGAAGAGCGCGTTGGATCCGGACATGCCGGCCAGCGGGACCTTCGGCGTGGATTTCGTCTTCCGCGACAACGATGGTTCGGCCAACGGCTCCCCGGATATCGGTACCGCGAACGTCAACACCAACTATGGCTGGGCCGAACCGACGGTGAGTGGGAGCTATCCGATCAAGATACCCAACCTCTGGGGAACTGCGTTTCTAACGTCAGCCGGATGTTCGGCGCCGTCCATATCCCCCCAGCCGACGGACCAGACTGTCAGTGTCGGAGCCAATGCGACGTACAGCTTGACCGCGAGCGGAACCAGTCTGACTTACCAGTGGCGCAAAAATGGCTCGAATCTCAGCACCGGCGATTCGCACTATAGTGGAGTTCAATCCTCCACATTGACAGTCAATAACGTGCAGGCCGGGGACGCCGCGGCTGCCGCGGCCGGCTTTGACTGCGTGGTGACCAGCAACGGGAGCTGCTCCACCACATCAACCCGCGTTGCTCTGACGATTGATACGGTCGCGACGGGGCTCAACATCAAGTGGGCGGCGAGCAGCCTGACGATTGACGGCAACTCGGCTGACTGGGATCTGGGAGACTTCACCACGATCTCACGCGGCGGCCAGCAGGAGACGGGGGATTATGCGTTGATCGGATACTCCGGCGCCACGGCCTATTCGGCGGGCCACTGGACCGGCGGGTAGTATCCGCCGGCCGACCGTGCGGACCACACCGCCCGGGTGTGGGGCCGCCATGACGCCACGTACCAGTATTTCCTGGTCCGGATCGACGACAGCGACATCCAAACCTCGAACGGGGTGAGCACCAACTGGGCCAACGACTGCGTGGAGTTCTTCATCGACCCCGGTTACCAGCGTCGCGGGACGGTGATGGTTGATCCGAACGAGACGAGCTACGTCCAGTTGGACATCGACGCCATCAACCAGAAGAATGTCTATATGTGCACGCCCGGCTACGCGTCGACGGTCCTGGCCGGGGTCACGTCGGCGGTGGTTCAGAACACGTATGAAGGCTTCGCCGGGTGGTGGTTGGAGGTGCGGATCGCCAAGAGCGCATTGAATCCGACCATGCCGGCCACCGGGACGTTTGGCGTGGACTTCAACTTCCGGGATAACGATAACAACAACAATGCCGCGGTGACCACCACCTACGACTGGGCCGATCCGACGACCGGCGCCGGCGTCCCCAGCAAGATACCCAGCAATTGGGGCAAAGGGGTCAACGGCGCGGCAGTGAGCACGACGACGTTGAAGGCCAAGCCGCGCAAGGGCGGCACGCTCACCGTCAACGGCGGCGCAACCATCTCGCCGCCCAGCGCTAGTTCCACCACTCATGCCAACGGCGCGGTCCCCATCGTGGCTGCCGCCGGCAGCGGATACCTCTTTACCGGTTGGTCGCTCCGCAACGGCAGCGCCACCATCGCCGACTGGCGCGACCCGAGCACCACCATCACCATGACCTCCGACGCCGAGGTGCATGCCACCTTCTCGCCGACGGCCGGCCAACTGGCCTCCAACGGTGACTTCTCCAACGGCCAGACCGGCTGGACAAGCTGGACCGGGAGCGGATCGCCCACCGTCGCGGTGACGGCCGACGACGAGAAGACCTTGGGTGTCAGCGGTTCCGGCTCGTTCAACGGCGGCGCTTACCAGCAGTTCAGCACGGGCGGTGCGGGCAGAATCGTGACGGTTACGGGTTATTGGCGTACGGTGACGGCCGGGGCGGGCCTCTTCGGCGAGGTGCTGGTGATTAACGCCAATCGCAATCCGGCCAACGGTACGGACGAGACCGACGGCGTCAACAACGCGGTTCTGCTGTTCAAGAACAGCACCTTGACCAGCGGCTGGAATGGCAGCTTCGCCAAATCCGTGCCGATGCCGCCGACCTCGCCGGACAAATACCAGATCTCCTTCACCGCCGCCGGCAGCACGGCCACGATTCTGCTCAAGTTCGGCAACACCGGCAGCGGCGCACGCGAGTGCCGCTTCGACAACGTCGAGGTCCGCTCCGTGCCGGCGGCGATCACCGGCGGCGCCACGCTGAGCAACTTGCCCTCCGGCTACAGCTCGCGGTCCGGCGCGTTCCCGGTCAGCGGCATCATGGGCATCGACCAAAGCCCCGTCAGCCGGCTGATCTATGCGGTCA
>CAZNOE010000961.1:0-2634 GCA_964574525.1 uncultured Bifidobacteriaceae bacterium | reverse complement strand
ACTGCGGGATCGAGCACTTGTTGCATGGTGGATTGAGGGCCGATGGTCTTCTCTTGGGCATACTCGCTTCGCAGTCCTTCGTCCATTGGAGTTCCTCTAACTTTCCAGTTTAGCCACGCACAAAGACTGGAAAGAAGTTTGCATCATTCGACGCCCCCGTTCTGGCTGGATGCGGCCAGGCGTGCGGACCGCTCGGCCAGTTCAAAATGAAATTGTTCCGGTTCGGGGCGCGGGCCTGGCTGATGCGTTCGGCCCCAATACGCGCTGAAGATTTCGCCATCCTGGCGGCGGGCCACAAACTCTTCCAAGTAAGTTTTAACAACGGCCGGGATTTCTTTCAGCTCCACAACCTTCTTTTCCAACCCCACCAAACGATCCCCAGTCATCGAGCCGCCGACAAAAAAGGCGTATTTGCCCGGAGCGCGACCGACGAACGAAATGTCGGCGTTATAGGGTCGGGAGCAACCGTTGGGGCAGCCGGCCATCCGGATGAGGATCGGCTCCTTCTCCAGATGCAGCTCACGCAGGATTTGGTCAATTTCATCCATCACCTGGCCGAAGACGCGCTCGCTTTCCGCCAGTGCCAGGCCGCAGGTGGGCAAGGCCACGCAGGCGTGCGAGGTCTTGCGGGCTTCCGTCAGGCCTGCGTCGCTCGGCACGCCATACTGGTTGAGCATCTGATCCATCGTCTTCCGCTGGTCGGGCCGGAGGTTGAAGAAAAGGAGATTGCAATTAGGCGTGAGCCGGATCGGGCAGCCCAGTTGGCGCGCGATTTCCCGAAACGCGCTGCGATAACGGCCCGCCCCGGTATCTTGGATACGCCCTTGCGGCACAAAGACGCCGCAGAAGAGTTTGCCGTCCCCCTGTTCGTGCCAGCCGAGCATGTCCGCCACCGTGGTCAATTGCAGCGGTTTGGGTTGTTCCGTCGGCGCTTGAAGTCTCGCTTCAACCACCTTCCGGAACCATTCGAGACCGCGTTCCTCGATCAGATATTTCATCCGGGCTTGGCTGCGGTCTTCACGGTTTCCGTAGTCGCGTTGGACGGTGACAATGGCGACCCCGGCGGCAACGGCATGCTCGCGGGCGACATAAAAAAGCGGTTTCGCCAGGACGGGGTAGGTTTTCAGTTTGCCATGCGTCATGCCAAAACCACCCCCGACCAAAATGGTGTAACCTTCCACCTGGCCATTCGGAGCATGGGCAACATAGCCGATGTCGTGCGTATAAATATCCACGTCATTGCGCGGCGGGACGATGACGCCGATCTTGAACTTGCGCGGCAGATAATGTTGGCCGTAGAGGGGTTCGTTTTCGGCCTCGGGCGGCGGATACAGTTTCCCACCGTTCAGCCAGATTTCCGCATACGCGCGGGTCTTGGGGAACAACGCCTGCGTCAGTTCATCGGCCAGTTTTTGAGCATCACCATGGGCCGGGGTGTTCAGTGGCGATGGGGAAGCCATCACATTGCGCACGATGTCGCCACAGGCTCCGACGGTCGTGATGCCCGACTGGGTGACTCGGGCAATGCATTCCTGCAGTCCGCCTTTGAGGACCAAATGATACTGGAAATTCTGCCGGGTGGTGATGCGGATCGTCTGGTTGCTGAGGTCAGTCGCGATCTGATCCAGCTTCAGATAATCATCAGCCGCAAGGTGGCCGCCCGGAATTTTGGTGCGAACCATGAAGCTCCAGGCCTTGTCTAGCCCGGCCCGTTTCAGCTCAACGCGCGCGTCCCGGTCGTCCTGCTGATACGTCCCATGAAACTTGAGGAGTTGGATTTCCTCCTCGCCGAAGTGGGAGGCGTCACTGCGCAAGGTCTCGGCGATCGTTCCTCGCAGGTAACGACTTTGCTTTTTAATCTGCTCGGTTTTACTTTCGGCCATGGGGTCGTCCTTTCAGGTGGAGACATTTAGCCCTGTAGGTTGTTATTCATTGAATTACGCTCCGAAATATTTCTGGATTTCGCGGACGATTTCGACGAAGCGGTCGATTTCTTCGGTCGTGTTGTAGAAATAAAAGCTCGCGCGCGCCGTGGATTCCACGCCGAGCTTTTTCATGAGCGGCTGGTTGCAATGATGCCCGCCGCGCAGCGCCACACCCCGCTGGTCGGCCACCGTCACCACATCGTGCGCGTGGACACCGTCGAGGAGGAAGCTCACCAGACCAGCGCGGCCAATGGTCGGGCCGAAGAGCCGGATTCCTTTGAGCGCGGAAAGCTTCTCGAACGCATACGCGCCGAGTTCCTGATCGTGCTGCGCGATGCGGTCACGGCCGATGCCGTCGAGGTAATCCATCGCGGCGTGCAGCGCGATGGCGCCGGAAATATCGGGCGTGCCGGCCTCGAATCTGTGCGGCGCGTGCTTCCATGTGCTCCGGTGAAAATCAACGGAGAGAATCATGTCGCCGCCGCCCTGATACGGCGGGGTTTCTTCGAGCCGTTCGCCCCGGCCATACAACACGCCGATGCCGGTCGGGCCGCACATTTTGTGGGCGGAGAGCGCGAGGAAATCGCAGCCGATCTGCTGCACGTCCAGCGGACGATGGCCCGCACTCTGCGCCGCGTCGATGAGCGTAACGATGCCGCGCCGGCGGGCGCGTTCGCAGTATTCGGCGACGGGATTGATCGTGCCGAGC
>CAZNOE010000960.1:0-2638 GCA_964574525.1 uncultured Bifidobacteriaceae bacterium | reverse complement strand
AATGAAAGGGCTGCCAACACGCCCGTTTCCCAAGCAGACAGACCCGCTCAAAAACTGAGACGCGCCCGAGGCCGAAAGAAATGGTAAAAAAATCTTGCAATTGGCGGATAAAACGCGAGAATCACGCACCTAAGTCAGGGAAATGAATGTGCTCAGAATGAAAACTACGAACGCTTGCGCCAGGGCAGCAAACTCCTGCAAACAAAACTCCACGTGCCCGCCTTTATTTTTAATCGCCATCGTGCTGCTGGCCGTCGCTTTGTTCGGCACCAGCGCACACGCCGCAGTCGTGCGCACTTGGGACGGTGGTGGTGCCGACGCCAAATGGGACACGGTGAACAACTGGGATAACAACGCACTCCCTGCTACCACCGCCAGTATCGTTTTCGCTACGGCTTTTACCTCCGGCACAAGCATCGACCTGAATGGCAATCGTACGATCGCAGACCTGACCATCTCTAGTACAACGGATTTCAGCCTGAACAACAATATACTAACGATCAGCGGCGGCGACATCACTCGTTCGGCCGTCTCCGGCACAACGACAATCAACAGTGATATCGCTCTTGGAGCCGCCGCTAATTGGAACATCTCGGGCAATCTGGTTGCCAACGGAATCGTTTCGGGAGCGTTCGCGATCACAAAAAACGGCACTGGCACGCTGATTCTTGGCGGCGTCTCTGCCAACACCTACAGCGGGTTGACCACCGTAAACGACGGACGACTGGAGCTGAACAAGACTGCAGTCAATGCTTTCGCCGGCAGTCTTACAATCGGTGATGGCACTGGCGCCGCTAACAGTGCGGAAGTTCGCATCACTCAGGCAAGCCAACAAATGTCCACCGCGACGGCCGTCTCCATCGTAAGCGACGGGTTGTTCGCGCTCAATGGCAACAACCAGACTATCGGGACATTGAGTATGACGGCCGGGAGCGTGACCACCGTTGCAGGTACTTTGCCTTTGGGCGGGAATGTGACTGGGGTTGGCGCCGCCCCTTCGGCGACGATCAGCGGCAATCTTGACTTGGGCGGCGTCACACGCACTTTCACCATAGCGGACGGAGGGGCACTCGAGGACATGGTTATCTCCGCCATCCTTTCATCCACGGCGGGCGGGTTGACGAAATTAGGGCCTGGCACGCTGAGCCTGACGGGCGCCAACACTTACAGCGGGGTGACGAGCGTGAGTGCCGGCGCTCTGCGGGTGTCGAACAGCACAGCTTTGGGGGCCACCGGCGTCGGCAATGACACGACGGTCCTCAGCGGCGCGGCATTGGAACTGGCCGGCGGTATCTCCTTTGCTGACGAGACGTTGACCTTGACCGGCTCCGGCATCAGCAGCGGCGGCGCGTTACGGAACGTGAGCGGCAACAATACTTGGACGGGAGCCATCACTCTGAGTGGTGCCACGCGGATTAACTCAGATTCGGGAACGCTCACCCTTGACGTCGGCTCGGGCAACGCGATCACCGGAACGGCGGCCAACCTCACCTTCGGTGGCGCGGGTAATGTAACCGTCAACGACCCAATTGCCACTACCTCGGGCACGCTCACCAAGGACAGCGCGGGCACCCTCACATTGGCTGGCGACAACACCTACACTGGCCTCACCACAATCAGCGCCGGCGTGGTGAACATCCAACACGCCAACGCGCTGGGTACCACGCCGAACGGCACCACGGTCAGCAGCGGCGCTACCTTGCAAATTCAAGGCGGGATCACCACTGGCGCCGAACCGCTGTCCCTCGACGGCACGGGCGTAGGCGGGAACGGTGCATTGCGCAACATTAGCGGCGACAACCTTTACGCCGGACTCATCACGGTGGCTGGCACCACCCGGATCAATTCCGACTCGGGCACCTTGACCATCAGTGCCGGCATTGATGAAAGTGGTAGTACCACCAAAACTTTGAGCATTGGAGGGGCTGGGAATGTCACCGTCACCGGGAACATTACTTCGACTCCGGGAGGCAACGATCTGGCCCTCGTTAAGGATGGTTTGGGGACTCTGACATTAAGTGGAACAGGCAATAACTATGATAGCGGCACAACATTGAGCCTAGGACACTTGGCGTTGGGTGCAGACAACGTGGTGCCCGACACCGGCGACTTCACCTTTGCCGGCGGGATTCTGGATGCCAACAGCCACAACGACACCATTGGCCAACTAACCCTTAGTGCGAGTTCCACCCTCAATCTGGGTGGCGATACCGGCACGCACGGAACGCTGACTTTCGCTGACATCGTGGCGGCGGGCGGAACGGTTCTGACGATTAACGGCTGGACCGGTTTTGCCAACACCACGGGCACGGACGATCATATTTTTAGTACTGCCGGTGTCACCGTGGCAGAGCTGAGCCAAATTCATTTCACGGGCTATGTGGATGGAGCTATTCGGCTCGGTACTGGTGAAATTGTCCCCGTTCCCGAGCCGATCAACGTCGCCTTGGGCGTCTTCGGTGCCGTGTTCGTGGTGTTCGGAATTGGCCGTCGTCTCCGCGCCCAAGCCCGCCAACAAGCCTGATTCCATCCTTCAAGCTTTCGACCAAAGACCGCCTGCTCCCAGGCGGTTTTTGTTTTTCAGGAACAGCTAACTCGGACAATTCACCACGCTTTCCGCCCTGGCCGAGTGGTTCTC
>CAZNOE010000959.1:0-2646 GCA_964574525.1 uncultured Bifidobacteriaceae bacterium | reverse complement strand
GCGTGAGCTACATGTGCTGGGCGTATCGGCGTCAGGGCGTGACGCTGGATGCGGAGGGGAAGATCGGGAAGTGGTTGTACTGATTAACTGCGGAACAAATGGACTTCTTCCCGAAAGGATGCAGACAAGTCAAGCAGCCAACAATTGAGTGCGAAAATCAGGGCCTTGAAATAAACTGTCCATCGTTGAATGAAATTCGTTGATCGTATTTTAGACAAGCTGGCCGAGTTGATTCAGCGCGGGCGTTTTGAAGAGCTGGAGACGGAAGGCTTGGAGATCAAGCCCGTGCCGGCAGAGGGCGGCGAGTGGAAGGAACGGCACAAAAGCATCAATGCGTTTCTTAACACACGCGGTGGCATCGTCATTCTGGGAGTGAAAGAAGATGGCGCTGGTCCGAATCGGCGTTATGTCGTAACCGGCTGGCGTGAACACGCCGAGCCAAACTTGAAGGAGATTCCAAAACTCTTCACAGATCGGAAAGGCGCCGTGCAAGATTTGTCTGACTGTTTTCCACCGATGGAGATACGGGATGTTCTCGGTCATCGGGTGGCGGTGCTTTACGTGGATGAACTTGCATCCGACCGCAAGTTCGTTTTTTACCGGGGCACGGCTTACAAGCGCATTCTAACCGGCGACCACAAGATATCCGATGCGGATGTGGAGTCCCAGGAAGAGTTCAAAGAAGAGGCTGTTCATGCACGAGAGTTGCAGCCTGTGCTAGGTCTAACAGCCAACGACTTCGACTTGGACAAACTCAACGAATATATCACCCACCTAAACCGACCCGTAAAGGTCGAGACGATCAAGGCAGATTTGGCAGGAGCGATGCCTTTCCTTGAGCGCAAGTGTTTCATCAAAGACTCTCAAGTGACCACGCTGGGCGCGTTGGTTTGCGGCAGACATCCGGCGGATAATCTGGGATTCCGATGTCAGGTGCATGGCTACGTGGACGTGCCTCAGGAGATTGCGCGGGATAAACAGGACTTGGCAGACAATATCTTGCCGCTGATGGAAAGCAGCCTCGCTTACATCCTGCGGAACATTCAAGTCGGAGTCAGTGCCCAGCGGGGCGGACAGAACGCGCCGCAATACCCAGAGGAGTTGTTGCGCGAGACGGTAAACAATGCCCTGGCTCACCGCGATTACTCCGTCAACAAGCAGGCGATCATTGCCATCAAGCCGGGTGCGCACATTGCCATACGAAATCCCGGCGCATTTCGTAGTCATCTCCTCATCGAATCACCGGATCACGCGATTCCGCTCCGTCGTATTGTCCCGGAAGCTAAACCAAGGAATCCAAAACTCGCGGATGTGTTGCGCGTATATCGGAAGTGGGAAGGGCGCGGGATTGGCATGGCGACCCTGGTGAACTTGTGTTTGCAGAATCAGATTGATTTGCCGTATTACCGCTTTTTCACGGAGGAGGTTTGTTTGCACATTTGCGCGGGGAGGTTGCTCGACGAGCGGCTGGAACGGCTGTTTCAATCGTTTGATGGCCATCTTGAAGCCAAGTTGCAGGGGAATGAATTAAGCGAGGAACAGAAACTCGTGCTGTCCTATTTGATCAAGTCGGAATGGACCAATGAACAACTCGGTTACACCATCCTGCTCACTCCGGATAACAACCATTTCAGTGCCCTGCTGGCTTTGGAGCGGTTTGGGCTGATACAAAAGCACCCATTGAGCACCGCGACCTATCCGATCTACGTCGCGGATCGTGTGTTTATGAAGAAGGACTATCTGGGAGAATTGCGTGCGATGTTTGGAGTAGGTTTCGATGCGCTTGGCGAATTACCGAAGGAGATACTTGGAGTGGTTTATCGGTTCAACCAATACGCGAAGGCGAAGGTCGTGAGCGCCAAGCAAGCAAGCTTTGCGTTGTGGTTTGAAGCTGACCGGGCCAATGATGACATTAAAGAGTTTGACGCGTTTTACCGGAAAGTTCGGTATGCCTTTAACAAGCTGGAGAAGGGCGGATTTGTCGCAAAGAAACCCGGGACGCGAGGCTACCTTTTGAAAACGGATTATCGCACAAGGTATTTGGTGTAGGGAAAACGATGGAGACGCTTTTGTCAGTCAGTACGTTGCCGGCAAAAACCAAGGCGGATGCGGTGCATTTGGCCGTCGCCACAAGTCATCGGGTGGATTATCTTCTGACGTGGAATTGCAAGCATCTGGCCAACGCCGAGATTTTGTTGCGGCTGCGCCCATTGGCGGAGCAACGCGGGTATCGGATGCCGGTGGTTTGCCGCCCGCTGCAATTGATGGGAGAAATTGAATATGAAGGCTGAACCGATTCTTCAGGAACTCGAAGCCGTGAAAGAACGGCTGGCGGCGGAGGCGAATGGCGACACGCGGCGTTTCCTCGATCAGATGGAGGCGTGGCTGGTGGAGCATCCGCACGCCGGGCCGGTGGTGAATTCGCCGGAGGAGTTGCAGGCGCGAATTGCGGGTGCGCGAGGCCGCAGAACCGCCGCCGCCGCGAGGCAAGCCGTATCGGGTTCACGATCCGATCATTGCCGAGGTGCATCGAAATCGTGAGGCGCTGTATCGCGAGCGGCAGACAGCGGCTTTGATTTTGAAGGACGAACCACCGAAGAAAAAATCCGCGCGCTCAAAGTCGGCGACGAGGTTTTGATTTCGGGA
>CAZNOE010000958.1:0-2650 GCA_964574525.1 uncultured Bifidobacteriaceae bacterium | reverse complement strand
TGAAGCGGTTAGGTCGTCGCGCCATCCTCCAGCACCCCGCTAAAGCAGGGTGTTACTGAAAGGACTGTACCCAGGGCGCCGTTCGGACGAAAACGTCCTTGACCCGATGCGCTTTGCTCGCAACCTGAGCCGTCAGTCGAACCGAATCGGCAATACATGAATCCTCATTTCAAAGAGTGGCTGGAACTGGCGTTCCGTTGGGCGCACGTCTTTGCCGGCATCATGTGGGTGGGCACGACGTATTACTTCACCTGGCTCGACGGACGCTTCGCTGAACTCGAGGAGCAATCCAAGGCAGCCAAGCCGGGCGAAAAGCAATTCGTGTGGATGGTCCACAGCGGCGGCTTCTACGCGGTCGAGAAACAAAAAATCCCGCAACTCATGCCCGCGACGTTGCACTGGTTCAAGTGGGAAGCCGCCATCACGTGGATCACGGGCTTTCTGCTGTTCGGCCTGCTTTTTTATCACGGCGGTTATTTGATCAGCCTCGAAGACGCGCCCATCGGCAAGGGCACCGCCATCGGCTTGAGCGTGGGCTTGTTGCTAGTGGGTTGGGTTGTTTATGATCTTCTTTGGAAATTCTGCAAGAGCGACGCACTGGGTGTGGTCATTTCATATGCGCTCGTCGTCGTCACCGCTTGGGTTTGCTGCAAATACTTCAGCGGTCGCGCGGCTTACCTGCAAGTGGGCGCGATGTTCGGCACGATCATGGCCGCGAATGTTTGGATGCGCATTTTGCCCGCGCAGCGCCGCATGGTCGCTGCGCTCAGAGCCGGCCAGTCGCCCAACCTCGAAGAAGGAGCGCGCGCCAAGTCGCGCTCGAAGCACAACACGTTCATCGTGATGCCGGTCGTGTTCACGATGATCAGCAATCACTACTCCGGCACCTACGGCAGCCGCTACAACTGGATAATCCTGTCGGCGCTCGTGCTGGTAGGCTGGGTCGCTGCGAAGTTGATTCGTCGGGCGTAGCGGTTGGAGTTCACGCTTCAGCGTGCTCCGCGACAAGCTGAAGCTTGGACTCCAACAGCGGCGCTTTGACCCGCCGGGGTCGCGCATGGTAATTCTGTTGAGGCAACATGAAAACCTCGCTCACCATCGGCCAATACCTCATCAACCAACTTTACGCGCACGGCGTGCGGCACGTCTTCGGCATTCCCGGCGATTATGTGCTCGGGTTTTATGACCAGCTTTCCAAGAGCAAGCTCCGCATCATCAACACCTGCGACGAGCAGGGCGCCGGTTTCGCCGCGGACGCGTACGCGCGGGTGAAGGGTCTTGGCGTGGTGTGCGTCACGTATTGCGTCGGTGGATTGAAAGTGGCCAACACCACCGCCGAGGCGTTTGCGGAAAAGTCCCCGGTCGTCGTCATCAGCGGCGCGCCCGGCATGAAGGAGCGCGAGAAAAATCCCTTACTTCACCACAAGGTCCGCGAGTTCGACACCCAGAAGAAAGTCTTCGAGCAACTCACGATTGCCTCGACTGTTCTAAGCGATCCGCAGACCGCGTTTCAGGAAATTGACCGCGTGTTGCACGCGGCGCTCCGCTACAAGCGACCGGTTTACATCGAACTGCCGCGCGACATGATTTCGCGTCCCGGCATCGCGCACTATCGCACGGCGGAAATACACGAGACAAGCAATCGGAAGGCACTCCGAGCCGCGCTCGCCGAAGCCACCGAAATGATCAACATAGCGAAGCAGCCGGTCATCCTTGCGGACATCGAAGTGCATCGTTTCGGCTTGCAACCCGAATTGCTAAAACTGGCGCAACGAACCGGAATCCCCGTAGCCGCGACGATTCTGGGCAAGTCCGTCATCGGCGAGCATTACCCGTTTTACCTCGGCGTTTACGAGGGCGCGATGGGCCGCGAAGACGTGCGCCGTTACGTCGAATCGAGCGATTGCCTCATCATGCTCGGCGCGTTCATGACGGACACCAACCTCGGCGTGTTCACCGCGCGCCTGGACCCAGGCCGCTCGATTTATATCACGAGCGAAAAGCTTTCGATCCGCTATCACACCTACGAGGAAGTGCGCTTCAAGGATTTTGTGCGCGGGCTGCTGCGCGCCAGGCTGCGCCGCCGCGCGCTGGGAAGGATTCCACATCCGCCACGCTCGAAATCGTTCAAGAGCATTCCCGGACGGAGAGTAACGGTCCAGCGGCTGTTCCAGCGCTTGAATTCGTTCCTTGATGACAACACCGCCGTGGTGGCGGACGTGGGCGATGTGCTGTTTGGCGCGACGGACCTTTACATTCATCGGCGCACGGAATTTCTTGGCCCGGCATATTACACTTCGATGGGTTTCGCGGTGCCCGCGAGCATTGGCGCGCAACTGGCCAATCCGAAATCGCGCGCCCTTGTGCTCGTCGGCGACGGCGCGTTCCAAATGACCGGAATGGAGCTGTCGGCGGCGGTGCGTTACGGCCTGAATCCCATCGTCGTGGTTTTCAACAACGCCGGCTACGGCACGGAACGCCCGATGCAGGACGGCCCGTACAACGACGTGGCGACGTGGCGGTATCATCGGCTGCCGGAAGTCTTTGGCGCCGGCCGAAGTTTTTTGGTTCAAACCGAGGACGAACTCGACCGTGCCTTGCACGAAGCCCACGCACACCGCGAGAGCTTCGCGTTGATCGAAGTGAAGCT
>CAZNOE010000957.1:0-2654 GCA_964574525.1 uncultured Bifidobacteriaceae bacterium | reverse complement strand
CTTCATCCCATCGGCGAGATCAAATCGCGCACCATGTCCAACCGCTCCGAACCCAGAACCGTCTATTCGCTCGTCGCGCTGGAAATCCAGGGCCGCACCGGCCGATTCGACGTGGTGGAAGTTCCCGATTCGCTGCCGAACATCGTCGGCCAGATTCCGCTGGAGGATTTGGATTGGGTGATGGATTGCCGAAATCAAAGCTTGATTCCCAATCCCGAACACAAACACGGCGAGTTGTGTGACGACTTTTGATGCGGCGACGCCAAGCTCAAAGGAACCTCTAGCGCGGTAATTCCCGGAGCGCGCCTTTGGTCGCAGCCCAAGCACCCCGCCGCAGTTGCTCGAACGCGGTTTCAGACAATCGTTGACCGGCTCCGGCGCAAATGTCAGCCTCCCGAAGCGAATATTTATGAAGCAAGGAAAACTGAAAACTGCGCAGACCGGCGACCCAAAGGTCAAAAAAGTGGAGCGGATTACTTCCAAGCGTAAAATCAAGGGGAGCGACAAAGGTGCCCTCATTAAAGGAATGACGAAGCGTCTGCCGCACGAGATACTGGACAACCCTCTTTTTCAGATTGGATTGCGTCGTATCATGCGCGGGCGCGGGCATTTACGCGCTTTACAGAGGATCGAAGCTTTATTACGTCGGTCTAACAAAGAATCTGTTCGGCCGAATCCGTTGGCACCGCAAGGATCGTCATGCGCAGCGCTGGGACAGCTTCGTGATATTCAGAATCAAACGCGTTAACTACCTAAAAGACATTGAGACATTGCTCATGCAATTGGTCCGGACACCTTGGGAATCGCGTCCAAGGCAAAGTGCCGAAAGATGCCGATATTAATCGAGTCCTTCGGGTCATATTGCGGGAGGAAACTGCGGAAATTCGGAAGATCGCAAAAGCGCTTCGATAGAGGCTCCAGTTGCCCCGCGCCAAGCCGCCCTCCAGTTTTTTCCCTCGCGACGTCGTTTCCCTTCCCGATACAGTCGCGGCATGAAGCGCCTCGCGTGCGTTCTCCTGTTCGCCGTCGTTGGTTCGGGAGTAGCCGAAGTCATTGACCTCGGCACGCGGCGGGAATTGTTCGTGGACCATTTCCTTATCGAGAAACTCGACGGCGCACAGTTAAGACTGCACGAGCCGCACCGCGACGGCATCGCGCTCCAATTCGACAAGGCGTGGGAAGGCGGATTCTCCGCTTACATCACGGTCATCAAGGACGGCGCCCTTTATCGCATGTATTATCGCGGTCTGCCGATGGCGACCAAGGATGGCAGTCCGGAAGCGCTCGTGTGTTACGCGGAGTCCAAAGACGGCATTGCCTGGACAAAGCCGGACCTCGGCCTGTTCGAAATCCGCGGCACTCGCCAGAACAACGTGGTGCTGACCAACGCGCCGTTCACGCACAACTTCAGTCCGTTCCTCGACGATCGCCCGGACGCGCCAGCTTCGGAAAGATACAAGGCGCTCGGCGGCACGTCTGTTACCGGCCTGCACGCCTTCAAATCTGCTGATGGCATTCATTGGAGCGACATGCAGCCCGGCGCGGTGTTCACCAAAGGCGTGTTCGATTCGCAAAACGTGGCGTTCTGGTCCGCCGCCGAGCAGCAGTACGTCTGCTACTTCCGCACATTCAAGAAAACCGGCGGCGGAAATTTCCGCTGGATTTCGCGTACGACGAGCAAGGACTTTTTGCATTGGAGCGAGCCAGTCGAAATGGACATGGGCGAAACGCCAGCCGAGCAATTTTACACCAGCGGCACGCATCCGTATTTCCGCGCCCCGCACATTTACATCGCGCTGGCGAAGCGATTCTTTCCCGACAAAGTCGCGTTGCCCGCCGAGCAGGCCAAAAAACTCGTGGCCAATCCCGGCTATCGCGTCGCTTCGAGCGATTCCATTTTCATGACCACGCGTGGCGGCAATCATTACGAGAGGACGTTTCTCGAAGCCTTCATCCGACCCGGACCTGACCCGCAGGATTGGATCGCCCGCGACAACACGCCCGCCCTTGGCGTCGTGCCGGCAAACGACCGCGAGATGTTCATCTATCGCCTGTCGCATTACGCGCAGCCCAGCGCGCATCTGGCGCGCTACACGTTGCGCGCGGACGGATTCATCTCAGTAAATGCGCCGTATTCGGGCGGCGCGTTGCTATCGAAGCCGTTGAGATTCTCCGGCAGCAAACTGGAAATCAACTTCGTAACGAGCGCGGCCGGCGGCGTGCGCGTTGAAGTGCAGGACGAAAACGGCAAGCCGATTCCCGGCTACACGCTGGCGGAGAGCCCGGAAATCATTGGCGACGAAGTCGGGCGCGTCGTTGCGTGGTCGGGCGGGCCGGACGTCAGCAAGCTGGCGGGAAGAACCATCTGCCTGCGTTTCGTCATGCGCGATGCGGATTTGTATTCACTGAAGTTTTCCGAATGAAACAGATTCTCCTGAACGTCTGGCTGGCGGTCTCGCTGACTGGCTTGCTTGGTTGCGTTGCCGGTCGCAGCGCTCAAGGAAGGGAAACGAATTCCCTCTCCCCTTCCGAAGGGGAGAGGGTCAGGGTGAGGGGTCAGGTGTACGCAGCCAGCCTCACACAGAACGCCGAAACCCAACCCCCTCACCCCGGCCCCACTGCTGTTGAAATAAGGATTTCATGTTTAGAACACG
>CAZNOE010000956.1:0-2659 GCA_964574525.1 uncultured Bifidobacteriaceae bacterium | reverse complement strand
ACCGGTACTGGCTGGATGTTCCCGGTCGCCGAACGAATGCGGCCGGTTTGCTTCCATTCCTTCCTCTTCACATCATAGCGGAGAAAGAGTCCGCTGCTGTCGGAAGCGGTGAACTCAGTGTCGTTGCCGGTTTCGTGGTAAAGGGGTAAGAGATAGTCGCCGTTGTGCAGGACGATGGGCCGGTTGCAGACCATCATGCCTTCGTCGCTCACGAGCGGGAATGCATCCGACCACGTCGCGGCGTTGTCGCGCGAGACCTTGGCCTGAACTCGCGACGTGGACCAAGTCTCGCCGTATCGCACGACGTAGAATAGCCACACGAGCCCATCGGGCGCTTGCCACACGACGCCGTTGCCGAGCGAGCGGAAAGGATCGTGGGCGATGCGCGTCGGCGCGGTCCATTTGCTGCCCTTTTTCAGACGCGAGCCGAACACGCCAGTATCAACCGCGTATTCGCCCTCGCCCCCGTAGTAAACTGCGTAGAGATCGCCGTTCGCGAGTGCCTCGATGCGCGCGGGATGTTTGTAGGGCCCAGTTTTGATTTCAGGGCCGAAGAGCCGCTCGATGCGTAACTCGCCGCCGTGAAGCGTCGCTGTCGTGGCAGAAAGCAAGAACAGCAAGGCGGGGGTCAGGGGAAAAGCGTTAAGCCAACAAGTCAACGTCTTTGCGCGCGGGCGGCGGGTCATGCGTTCCAAAAGAACATTCCGGCCACCCCGGGTCAAGCCAGCTTTGGTTTCGTTGCTCGCAACCGCCAGGCAATGCCCGTCAGCAACGATGCCATGAAAATGCTCATCGCCAAAGCCAGCAGGTTTGTGTTCCGCATTCCTGTCTGCGCATCGCCGCGCACCATCCAACCGATAACTTCTTCCTGAACAACGGGACCAATGCTGCCGATTCCGTTGACCAACCCGGCGACGGCCACGGCGTTTTTCTCGCCCGCAACCTGAACGGAAGCCGCACCGCAAAGTAAAGTGTCCGGACCATACAGCATAAAGCCGACAAGCCCGAACCAGATCGCGATGGCAATGGGGCTCCCGCCGAACTTGATGACTGCGGCGTAGCCCGCGATCACACCGATGGCCATGCAAGCGCTCACCGCAGCCCAGTTGCCTTTGAACCAGCGGTCAAGCGCCCAGCCGGCCAGCAACACGCCACCCACGCCGGCGAAGTCGAACACTTGCGAGTAGTAACTGGCGCGCGCGACATCCAGCCCCTGGATATTGAGGAAGGCGGGCAGCCAGGAATCGAGCGCGTAACGGAGGAACTTGATGCAAAAGTAACTCGCGCCCATCGCCAGGATGATCGGATTCGCCGCCAACTGGGCGTATTGTTTCAACGTCACGCGGTCAGCTTGTGAAGCCGGCACCGCTCGCGTCTCGGTGGATTGCTCGTCCACGATCGGTTCGAGACCCACGTCCTGAGGGCGGGTGCGCTGCCAGAAAAAGACGAGCCACCACACTCCGAAGCTCAACAACGTGCAACCCCAGAACGACCAGCGCCAACCGTAGCTGCCGAGCAGAAATCCACCCAGCGATTTGACCAGCATGTTTCCGAAAAGGTAGCTGGTGGACCACACACCCATGATCGTTCCGCGTTCGGCGGGGCGAAGCCATTGCGACACCGCCCCGACGCTTCCGGGCCAGCCGCTCGCCTGGACCAGACCGTTGAAAAACATGAACACGAGAAAAGTGGCAAACGAGTTGGCAAAGCCAAAGATCACGTTGAATGCGATTGATAATCCGAGGCCGCCCAGAAGCAGAACGCGCGGCCCCCAACGTCGTCCGATGAAACTGTTGATGAACATCCCGAGCATGTAGGCGACGAGGAAGGCGGTCCAGATGTGGGCCGTGTCGCCGAGTTGCCAGCCGAGGTCCTTCGCGATGGTTGTTTTGCAGATCGTGAATGTCTTGCGCGTGAGATAGTAGCCTCCGTAAGCAAGGTATGTTGAAATGAGGATGCGCCAGCGCCACGTCGCTTGGGCGGGGGATAAGGCTTTAAGCTGGACAGGAGGATTCGCTTTTCCCAGATGTTTCACAGACTGATCTTGCTCTGACGAATGCCTCTGATTAACACCCCGCTTCAGCGGGGTGACAGCCGCATAGAGGACAGGCCAACCGCTTCAGCGGTTTGGCGCACGTTGTGGAAACCGCTGAAGCGGTTCGAAGTCCGGTCGCTTCTCCAATCACCCCGCTGAAGCGGGGTGTTAATAAGAGCCGGCGCCACTGACGTGCCGAAGTTAGTAGAGTCAACAGTTTCATCCGCGATGCAAACTCCAGACGCTCTCAATCAGATAGTCGAGCGCCTCCCGCGACTGCCGAGGATTGATTGGCAGGGTGACCAAACGTTCGGCCACAGCTTCCGTCACAGGGAAGTGGCCTTTGCGAAAACCTCGAGTCTGAAATGCGGTGGAGTAGTGCAACGGTGTGTAATGCGTTCCCACTTTGATCCCCCGCTCGTAGAGCATTGCGTGAATGAAGTCATCTCTCGCCCGGCCAAATTTCTCCACGTCAATCTGAATGGGGTAAAGGTGGAAGACGTGTTTGCAGCCGGGTCGAACAGTCGGCAGAGTGATGCCAGGCACGTCGCTCAAGCCCGCCGAGAGGTGCGCGGCGTTGTTAATGCGACGCTGGTTGAGCGCATCCAGTTTGCGCAATTGCAC
>CAZNOE010000955.1:0-2659 GCA_964574525.1 uncultured Bifidobacteriaceae bacterium | reverse complement strand
CTTCCACCAACGACGTGATCGAAAAACTCGCGCGCGATGGCGTGAAGGAAGGCGCCGTCGTGTTTGCTGAAGCGCAAACGAAGGGCCGGGGACGGCTGGGGCGCAGGTGGACATCTCCGGAGCGAAAGGGGCTTTGGTTTTCTGTTTTGCTCCGGCCTGATTTGCGTCCGCAGGAAACGACACAACTCACGGTAGTCGCGGCCACGGCGTTGTGGCGCGCGATTCACGAACAGACCGGCCTGCGTCCTGAAATCAAATGGCCGAATGACATACTGATTCGCGGACGAAAAACCGCGGGTATTCTCACGGAGTTGACTGCCGAATTGGATCGCGTGAAGTACGTCATCCTCGGCATCGGTGTGGATGTGAATCTGGGCGCGGGTGATTTTCCAGCGGAACTCCGCAAGCTGGCGACTTCGCTCAAAATCGAGGCGGGCAATGCGGTTTCACGCTCCGAACTGGCGACGGCCATCCTGCGCGAGCTGGACCGTGACTACGCGCGCGTGTGTTCCGGCGATTTCGCTGCAGTCGCGGACGAGTGGGAGGAGCATTGCACAACCCTCGGGCGGCAGGTGGCGATTCAAATCGGCGACCGGAAGATTCGCGGCCGCGCCGAATCGCTGGGGGAAGACGGTGCGCTGCTGTTGCGCACCGAGCACGGGCACCTGGAACGCATCATCGGCGGCGATGTGACGCTGGAGAAGTGACTGAGTTAAAAGAGTTAAATCAGTTAAATCAGACAAGCTACCAATCACTCATTTAACTCATTTAACGATTTAACCCATTCAACTCATGTTCTTACTCTTCGACATCGGCAACACGAACACGCACATCGGTCTGGCAAACGCCCGGCGCGTGACCCGGCAAACGGACATCCCGACCGCCGCGTGGCTTGCCGGCAAAGCGAAAGGTCACCTGGTCCGCTTCGTCGGCGAAGCGCGGGTGGCTGGCGTGGCGCTATGCAGCGTCGTCCCGCGAGCCACGCCCCGCGTGATCCAGGCCGTGCGCGAATTGTGGGAACTGAACTGCCTCGAACTCACGCCGAAAACTTTGCGTGGTGTGGGAATTGATTATCCGAACCCGCACACAATCGGCCCGGACCGTCTGGCCAACGCCGTGGCGGCGCGGCACCGTTTCGGTGCGCCCGTGGTCGTCGTGGATTTCGGCACGGCGGTGACATTCGACGTCGTGAACGCGCGCGGCCATTACGTCGGCGGTATCATCGCGCCGGGATTGGCCGCGATGACGGATTATTTGCACGAGAAAACCGCGCTCTTGCCGCGCATCCGCATCCGCGAAATCAAAACCGCCATCGGCAAGAGCACCGAGCAGGCGATGCTGGTGGGCGCGGTGCATGGCTATCGCGGATTGATTCGCGGCCTGATCGCGGAATTGAAGCGCGAGTTGAAGTCGCCCCGCCTGCCGGTCGTCGCCACGGGCGGTTGTGCGCGATTGATTGCCGCAAAGCTGCCGGAGATTTCACGGATCGAACCGAATCTGACGCTCGAAGGTTTGCGGCTGGTGTGGGCGGCGCACGCTGTTACCAAATTACCCGTACTGGATAAGCTTTGAATTCTGGATCGGCAGACACGATTTCCCAGTTCTCATGGTTCGCTTGGGCAATGAGCAAACGGTCAAACGGGTCGTTGTGATGTCGTGGCAGGTTCGCCAACGCCAGTGCGTGCGCGAGTTGGACGGGCAGAATCTGCAGGCCGTTGGTTGCCTGATGGCTGGCGATGGTTTCGGCGAGCGAACGGCGCAGGCGCAATTTTCCGAGGTTGATTTTGATCTGCATTTCCCACACGCTGGCCGCGCTCAACCAAAGCATGTTGCCGGCGTCGGAACATGCCTGGGTGGCGGTGGCGGAAAGTTTGGCTTGGTCGCTGTCCAACCAGAGAAGAATTTGCGTGTCGAGCAGGAGGTTCATTCGGCCTTGTTACCCAGCCAGAATGAGTCGGGCAACGGCGCGTTGAAATCGTCACTCATCCAGACTTCGCCCCGGTGCAAACCGAAGGTCCGCGGCCCGGACACTGGCGGCGCGGCCACGGGCACCAGGCGGGTCTTGCCATTTTTTGGGTCTTGGATGATGACTTCGTGACCGGCTTGCGCAAGTTCGAGCAGTTGAGAAAGCTTGCCTTGCGCTTCCGCGGTGGACAGCGTCGTACTCATGGCCGGAACATAACACGGTTCGATCCTGCCGGGCAAGCCGCGAAGCTGCCGGAGATTTCACGGATCGAACCGAATCTGACGCTCGAAGGTTTGCGGCTGGTGTGGGCGGCGGGCCTCGCAACGAAATGACTTCCGCCTATCCTCTGGTTGACTACATCTCGTCCATATCATCTGCCCAACTTTTTCGCGGCACTGATTCGTCGGCTAAAAATCACGACCAACAGGACAATCAGCAATCCCACTGCTCCTGATCGGTGGCCGAGCTGTGCGCCTGCGAGCAATGCAAGCCAGAACACAACAGGAACTGTGAGAATCAGGAGGACAATCCACGGTAATCCTCTGGCCTTGAGACGCGCCGTCTCTGCGTCCCAACGATGCCGATTCCAGAAGTGCAACGCGATCACGGTGCCAGCCAGAACAACAGCAACTACCGACAGAAGGAATAACGGAGAAAGTGTGTTCATGGTGGAAGTGGTCTAACAGACAAGGG
>CAZNOE010000954.1:0-2661 GCA_964574525.1 uncultured Bifidobacteriaceae bacterium | reverse complement strand
CGGATGGCGATGTTGCCGCCGTTGCCGTCCACGTAGGCGCGCTGCCATAAGCGGCGACCGATTTCGCAAAGCTGCAATTTGAGGTCGTGGCAGTAGGGCGAATTGAAAAGCCTTTCCAACTCGGCTTTCGGGCTTTTTGAGTTGAGGGGCTTGGCGGGCGGCTGAGGCTTTTGGCCGGCGACGGAAACAATCCTCCCGTCGCCGTCGCCGCCATTGAACTTGCCGCTGCCTTCCAAATCGCGGAGGAAATCCCGCGCGGATGGTGTGAAAATCGTGTCCGCCGACAGACCACCGAGGTCCTGTCCCTTACGGACCATGTCTTCCAAATCGCGAACGCTGATAACGTTTTTCATTTCTGCGGCGAGTAAAATATTTCATCCACGAGCGCAGCGTTGATGGCGTCCACCGGCGTTGGCTGCTCGAATGGTTGCGCCGCCTCGCGACCTTCGACATAGCCAATCACCTGCTCCACCCCGCCACCGAGATTGTCATAGACCACAAGGCTCGGGTCTTTGCCGAAACTTACCGGTGCCTCCAGACCGCGCTCGTATTGTTCGCGCGCGAAGGGACTGACAATAAGAAACCGCCCACCGTGCAGCGCCGGAACGCTGCGGCTCAAAGTGACGCGGCCAATGACAGTGCCGAGTTTCATACGCGCACTCCCGGCTCCTTTTCGTCCACGACGCCGACAACCAACCACCTCACCGGACTCTTCTCATCACCGACCATGCGCCGCGCGGCGGACCCGTCCGACGAAATCACCACCTGTTGGTGCATCCCGGCACCATGCGAATCAATCGCCACCTGCGGCGAACCTTCGGCCTGTCCGTCCGCCCGGATCGGCTGGCAAATCACGAGGCGCCAGCCATCGAGGCTCGGATGTTTCCGAGTTGCTACGACATTGCCTTCGACGCGAGCGAGCAGCATGGTTCAAAAAATCCTCAATTTATCCACCATCACACATCGCCGCACCCGCGTGAATGTGCGCGGATTGCAAATGCCCTCGCCAGTAGTCGTCGCAATCGAGAAGTTCGAATAGCCTTCTCCGCCTGAGCCGAGACCGGCGAGGCACGAGCCATTCTTGATGAACAACGTAGTCTCCAGCGCGCGGGCCATCGCGGTCATATTCGAAACGTCATGCGAATGAATCATGGCCGAATGCTTATAGCCGCGTTCCGCCTTCTTCGACACAGTCACGCCTTCCTCGACACTCTTAACGCGCACGATCGGCAGAAACGGCATCATTTGTTCCTCCTCGACGAACAAATGATCCGCGCTCGTCTCGCCAATCAACAATTGCGTGCCGCGCGGAATCGTCACGCCCGCGGCCTTGGCCAGCACGTCGGGATCCTTGCCGATCAAATCACGATTCACAACCGGATGCGGACAACCCGCGCCCTGCCCTGGCGGAAAAACAAACGCCGCCTTGGCCAACGTCTCGATCTGAGAACTGTTCAGCCGATACGCGCCGTTCTTTTCCAGCGCCGCTATGAACTTGTCGAAGAACGGCTCGAGCACGAACACTTCCTTCTCGCCGATGCACAGCAAATTGTTGTCGTAGGCCGCGCCGAACACGACGCACTTCGCCGCGTTGTCGAGACAGCTTGTGCCGTCCACCAGCACGGGCGGATTTCCCGGCCCGGCGCAGACCGCGCGTTTGCCGCTGGCCATCGCCGCTTTCACCACGCCCGGCCCGCCGGTCACGCACAGCAATCGCACGTGCTCATTCTTCGCAATGGCGCTGAACGATTCGAGTGTCGGCGGTTCGATGATGCACGCGAGGTTCTCGATTCCCACCTCGCGGTGAATGGCCTGATTGAAAAATCTCACCGCCGTCACTGCGCATTTGTAAGCGCCGGGATGCGAATTGAACACCGCCGCGTTGCCCGCCGCCGTCATGCTGATGATATTGCACGCCATCGTGGGTATCGAATGCGTGCTAGGCGTCACCGCGCCGATGACGCCGAAGGGCGCATATTCCTCCAGCGTGATACCGTGGTCGCCGCTCAAGCCGTACGGATTCAAGAATTCCGTGCCGGGAATCCCGCGCTGCCCCTTGAGCTTCTCAATCTTGTGATCCAGGCGGCCGATCTTGGTTTCGTCCAGTTCCAGCTTCCCCCACTCTTCCGCCTTCGCGTCGCAGATATCTTTGATGATCTTGATGACCTGATTGCGCCCGGCCACACCTTTCTCGGACAACTGCAAAAATGCTTCCTGCGCGGCCTCACAAGCTTCGTTCGCGTCCGCGAACACGCCGAACTTGCCCCGCAATCCGGGGCTGGTGGTGGCATGTTTGCAGCCACACGCGGGGGCGGAGGCGGCCGGCGGAGCTACGGCTGCGGGTTTCGTCGCGGCCGACGGCGGCCCACCCAGCCGGCCCAACACTTCGGCAACGACATCACGGATTAGAGTTTCGTTCACAGTTGCACTCATGGTTCGATCAATTCGAGGTTCAAGCATTTTCGGCTTCGTAATAATCATCTTCCGCAATGTCCGGTATGCCCAGGACGAGCACGCGCATCCGGCCGCGCGCGCCATGCACGACGCCGGGCGGAATGTGCGCCAGCGAACCCTTCTTCACTTCGTGCGGGATGCCGTCGAGCAACAGCACGCCGCCGCCGTCCAGCACGTAATAAATCTCCGTGGACCGTTTGTGGTAGT
>CAZNOE010000953.1:0-2662 GCA_964574525.1 uncultured Bifidobacteriaceae bacterium | reverse complement strand
CGACGTTGATCTTGGAAATTTTCTCGCCCTGCGAGTAAGCGCCACCGCTCGGCTGCTGCGACGGCGGTTGATTGGAATCGTTTTCGTCTGGCATGATGCTACTTCAGGAAAAAGTTGCTAAGCGCGATTACACGTCCAAGTTGCGGACGTTGAGCGCGTTCTCGAAGATAAAATCCCGGCGGGGTTCGACTTCCTCACCCATAAGCTTCACGAACATTTCCTCGGCCTCGACAGCGTCGGTGAGTTCGATGCGCAGGAGCTTGCGCTTGGCGGGATTCATCGTGGTCTCGAAAAGTTCCTTCGCATCCATTTCACCCAGGCCCTTGAACCGATACATCTGGATTCCCTTCTTGCCGACGGTTTTCACTCCGCTAAGAATCTCGGGAATCGAGAACAGCGGCGTCACCGTCGCGCGCTCGCCTTCACCTTCGGTTAGCTCAAACAACGGCTTGTCCTGGGCCGTGTAATGATCCACGGCCAGACCCTTCTTCGACAGTTTGCCGAGCAGATCGCCGGTGGCCTTGCTTTCGAGATGCAGATCGGAAACCTTCGCGCGCCGCGTCGGACCGTCCTTCTTGCGCTCGACTTCCGTGTCGCCGCCGAACAGATCGTTGTTCGCCGCCTTGAACTTGTCCACTTCCTCATTGCTGAGGAAATAGTGAACCGTTTCGTCGTTGCCGTCGCGGACCTTCACCATGAACTGTGGCAACGTCCCGTCCTTCGCGCGCTTCTCGACATACTCGGCAAAATCTCCGCCCAGCCGCTTGATGTAGGTCGCGTGCTTGTCGAGCGACTCAAGCAGCGAAAGGATTTCCTCCAACTGCTTGGGCGTGAACTCACGGCCATCGGCCGTCTGAGAGACTCTTCAACTGCACTTCCTCCACGCCGTTCTGCACGAGAATGCGATTGAGCTGCACGTCGTCGTCAATGTAGTCGGTCTTTTTCTTGCGCGTGATCGAGTAGAGCGGCGGCTGCGCAATATAAACAAAGCCCTGCTTCACGAGTTGTGGCATCTGGCGATAGAAGAACGTCAAAAGCAACGTGCGGATGTGCGAGCCGTCCACGTCGGCGTCGGTCATTATGATGATTTTGTGGTAGCGCAGCTTCTCCAGATTGAATGTGCCTTCACCTTCTCCGTCGCCGATGCCCGTGCCGATGGCGGTGATCATCGTACGGATTTCGTTGTTCTGAAGAACCTTGTCGAGCCGCGCCTTCTCCACGTTGATGAGCTTGCCACGAATTGGAAGAATCGCCTGGAACTTCCGGTCGCGACCTTGCTTCGCCGAGCCACCGGCGGAATCGCCCTCAACAATGTAAAGCTCGGTATTCTCCGGATCGCGATCAGAACAATCCGCCAGCTTGCCCGGCAACCCCCCTCCCGTAAGCGCGGATTTGCGGACGGCCTCACGCGCCTTCCGCGCAGCTTCGCGGGCGCGAGCTGCGTTCAGCCCTTTATCCACGATGCGTTTCGCGACGGGCGGATTCGCATCAAAATACATCATCAGCCCTTCATACGTCACCGAGCCGACGATTTTTTCCACTTCAGGCGAGAGCAACTTCACCTTCGTCTGCGATTCAAACTTCGGATCGCTGTGCTTCACTGAAATCACCGCCGTCAAGCCCTCGCGCACGTCGTCGCCGGTGATCTGCGGGTCCTTTTCCTTCAGCAATTCGTTGGATTTCGCGTATTGATTGATCGCGCGCGTCACGGCGCTGCGGAAGCCGGACAAATGCGCGCCGCCGTCCGGGTTGTGAATTGTGTTCGTGTAGCAGAGGACCTGGTCGTTGTAGCTGTCGTTGTATTGCATCACGACCTCGACGTGAACCTCGATTTGTTTGTCGTCGAGCTTCTCCTTCGTTTCCTTGCGAAACGCGATGGGCTTCGGGTGCAACGGCTCTTTGCTCTTGTTGAGCTGCTTGACGAACTCCTCGGTGCCGTTCTTGTAAAAAAATCGTTCCGGTTCGGCAGTCGCCTTGCGTTCGTCGGTCAAGAGAATTTCCAGGCCCGAATTCAAAAACGCCAGTTCGCGCAGCCGCTGAGCTATGATGTCTGCCTTGAGTTCAATGGTCTCACGAAAAATCTCCGCATCCGGCATGAAGGTGATCAAGGTGCCTGTGCCCTTGGCCTTACCGATGACTTCGAGCTTCTTGGTGGTCTTGCCGCGCTCGAACTCCATTTGATAAATCTCTCCATTGCGCGACACCTCGACCTCAAACCACTCGCTCACCGCGTTCACGCACTTCGCGCCGACGCCATGTGTGCCTCCGGAGAATTTGTAGCCGCCCTGGCCGTATTTGCCGCCAGAGTGCAACGTCGTCAGCACAAGCTCCACGCCGGGCAGTCCGCTGTCCTTGTTGATGTCCACCGGGATGCCGCGTCCGTTGTCGCGGATGGAAATCGAGCCGTCTACATGGATCGTTACTTCAATCCGATCGCAATGGCCCGCAAGATGTTCGTCCACGGAATTATCCAGCACTTCGCTGACGCAATGATGCAATGCGCGCTCATCCGTGCCGCCGATATACATCCCGGGTTTCTTGCGAACCGCCTCCAGTCCTTTCAACTGACTCAGCTTCGAGGCATCATATTTTTCGCCGGAAAGCGTGCCCGTTTGGGTGCTCTCTTCCGCGACACTTTCACTCAAATTTGCCATAATAAATC
>CAZNOE010000952.1:0-2676 GCA_964574525.1 uncultured Bifidobacteriaceae bacterium | reverse complement strand
TCGGGGTTTCATCCCGTCCTGCGCGCGACGGCCGTTGGCGCACGACCGCCTGAGGCAGAACTCCGAGGCGCGCTCCGTTGCAACGGAGTCCGCCTCACTCGCCACTCCTCATCGGCCAGTTCGCCGTGACCATCAATTGCCTGCACCGGTAATCTGGGCCGTATCAAATACGTAGAGGTGGCCGTCGAGTCCGGTGACGTAGAGGCAGCCTTTGAGCAACAGCGGGTCTCCGAAGTAACGCCAGCGTTCTCCGTAGCGTTCGGTTGAGGTGCGTCCCAGCGATGGGCCAAACTTCCACGTGCCACTTTTTGCCACCGCGCCGACCCAGACCAGTTGGCGGTCACTAAACAAATATCCATTTCCCAGAGAGACAAGTTGCTCGGGCCGCGCCCATCCCGAAGGATAAGCGCCCAAGCTCGCCTCGTTAAGCAAAGCGCCGGCGCGGGTAAAAGCCTGAAGCGCCGCCCCTTTGGAGCTGGCCACGACGATCCCGATTGACTGGGCGGAGGATTCGAGCAACTCGACATCCACCTGTCCGGGGGACTCGCCCTTGACCGTGGGCCGAATCAGCCAGCGGATTGGGCGGAGATTGTCGTCCAGTTCGAAGACCCCCGCTCCGTAACCCAGCGGGCCAAAGGGCGACAAGTGAATCTTCCAAGAGCCAAGGTCTTTCAGCGGGGAAGGCAAATCCTGCATCTCCGTCCCAATCAATACACGCACCCCGCCCTGCATCGGCCGGAATTGGCGTCCATGATACTGAAAGGCTTGGCCGATTCGTTGCACGCCGCCCTCCGTGTACCATTCTTTCGGGATTCGGTTGTCAGTTGCCTCGGTGGCTTGAGGAACGGTACGCCTTGTGTGGACGGAATTTCCCAATACGGCCTGCAATTCCGGTTTGGTCGCCAACGCAGTGATTTCATGATCCAGCCGCCAACCAAGCCAAGGTCGAGGCTGTCGGTGCGAACGCTCCACAAGCCGCCTTCAAGGGTTCCGACGTACACTTGGCCGTCGGCGTACGCCAGTGGCCAGCAGGGTTTACCCTCGAAACCGTACAGGCGCATAAGACCCCAGCGGCGACGCAAGGTGTCGTCGCTGGTATCTTGCGACAAAGTGAGTGCCTGACAACGGCTGAAGATCTCTTCCTCCGAGTCATGCAGCGCCTGGCACACGTTGGCCCGCTCAGCCCACGCGGCCTTGAGCTGCGGCGCCCGTTCCACCGACCAGTCCATTGACTCCAAAGCCTCGTTACCTCGGCCCAAGGCGAGCAGACCACGCGCTTTCCGGATTTGAAGAGACGCGTGAACCGAAGTCTCGGGCTGAAGCAGGCTGGAAAGCGAGTAGGAGCGGACCCATTCGAAAGAACACACGATCAACTGTCCGCCGTATTGAAAGGGCATTACGAGGTAATTGCGCGCGAGTTGAGGAGATGCGACTCGTCGTCCATCCGCCGGGTCGAGGAAATACAGACGGGCCGCTTCCATCAAGCGCCAGGAGGTCCTTATTGATCGCAGTCAATGGCGTGAAGCGGTTCGGATATGAACCGCCTCGTAATTGATGCTGGCTGCTTTCATAGACTCCCCAGCCCAAGGTGGCTGTCCAGCGCGGTTTGCCCGTCGAGAAGTCAACGGCCGTGATCACGCCACGCTGCTGTTCTGTTCCCTGGATGAATGTCGCGTCGCCCGCATGCCAAAACGGGAACCAGCGTGCATCGAACGTTCCCGTCGCGGACCAAAGCGTGTGACCTTGAGGTATGTGGACGCAGTCCCAAGCGGTGTCTTTGCGGACCAGTCGCCTGCTTTCGTCCGGCGAAATCAACCAGTAATCGGCGGCATTCACTGTCTTGTTGGTCTTGCCGGCGAGGTCGTACAGCAACAACCGGGCGTCCGGTGCGATTCGGTCGCTGGAATGTGCTTGAGGGAGGACGAGGGTGCCTTTCACGATCAACCCTTGAATCCGGCGGCCCTGTTCCGGCAGATCAAACTCTTGGATTACGGCTCCTGAATCCGGCGAGAGCGCTACAATCCGTTCGCGATACAGGTAAAGAACATCGGTGTCGGGATCGACCGCAAAGTGGACGAGGCCGTTGATTTCGCGAGACCAGCGAATCTGCCCGGTTTTCAGGTCAATGCAAACAACAACGTGCCGCCAATCCGACCCTTGATGGTTGGCGCTCACAGCCGGAAGGGCAGCTTGCCGTCCCGGGGCGTTCGGGAAGGAATTGGCCAGGTGCAGCAGGTAGTACAAGCACTCCCGGCCCGGTGCGACCGACCAAACCTCTCCATGGAAGTCGATTTCCCAAGCGGTCAATCGTTCCGACGCAGGCAACGCCTCCTCCGCACGACGAATCGTCTCTAGTTCAGCCCTGAATTTGGCTTCGCTGACGGTGGGTTCAGTGGCCGGGACAGCGGGTCCGATCGTCGGTTTAGAAATGCGGCGATGCGTCCAAACAAAAATCCCAACGCCTGCCAGAATGGCAATCCCGATTAGAACGAACACGAATCTTGATTTCTTCATGCTCAAGCGAGCGCCGCTACGAACCACAATATGCGGGCGACATTTACCGTCTGCGCGTCTGCCGTCAGTCCCCGCTCTTCATCGGCCAGTTTGCAGCGACCAGCGCTTTGTACCCGCCGATGAGTGAATAGACTTTCCGGTAACCCATTTTCTGCGCCACGT
>CAZNOE010000951.1:0-2677 GCA_964574525.1 uncultured Bifidobacteriaceae bacterium | reverse complement strand
ACAATATCGCGTCGTCGGCCGCGTCGTGATGGGTATGGATGATAACGGCGAGACTTATTATTGGAACGAGTTCGACATCGTGGACGAGGCAGGAGAGCCCGCGACGCTCGTCTTCGAGGACACCGATCGCGGTGGCGAATGGAAGCTTTTCACGATGTTCGAGCCGGAATACCCGATGACCGCTGAAGATGCCGCCACGCGCCGCATTGGAGATGAATTGGATCTCGAAGGCACGCAGGTCCGCGTCACGCTCGTGGATGAATCACGGGTGTATCACATCGAAGGCGAAGCGCCCGAAGGCGTGGAGATCGGCGACGTGGCGCATTACTTCAACGCGGAGTCAGGGAACACGATGATCGTGGTGAGCTGGACGGGCGGCGAAGTGGAGTTCTTTCGCGGTGTGGATTTGTCGCGCGGCACGGTGGCGCGGGCTTTTGGGCTGACCTCGGAGGAACGGCGCAGTTTGTCTCCCGCACTGGCGTTGTCCGGTGGTGAGCGTTCACTGACCCAAGGCACACCGGGTGTGGGGAAGAAGATTTTGCCCGTTCTCGCAGGATTGGTCATCGTGCTGATTCTTGTCATCAGCTTTTTCTCCTGCAGGTCACGTCGGTCTTCGTCGTCAACGGCCAAAATCGCTGCGCCGCGATTGCACCTCCCAACGGGAAGCGCTGGGAAGTTGGACGGCAGAAACTATCGCATTCGCACACACACGCTGGTAGAGGTCGCCGCAGTCGGCGCTCGGTTCGATCGCCACGAGTATCTCCTGGCCGATGACGAGGAAAATTCTGCCCTGCTCATTCAAGGTCTCACGGCAGGCGCAAAGGATTTCGTGCTTTTCACACCGCTCGAACCAGTCGAACCGCCCACGCCGGAACGCGCCGCCGCGCTGCGCATCGGCGACATTGCGAATGTGGATGGAGTAATCACGCCGGTGAAGGAGATGTTTCAGTCCACGGTTTCCAGCAGGGACGGCGACGCGCCATTCGAGGTCCGCGTCGGCGAGCCGCTATTTGGATTCATCGGCCGGACCAACTCGACCGTGCTGCTCGTGCGCTGGGCCAACGACCGCATCACATTCCATCGCGGCAGAACTTTGTCGGAAAGGGCCGTGTCCGGAGCTTTCTCGAAAAAGTAGCGACTCAAATCCAGCGCGTCGCGAAAGGCAATTTGCTATTCAACCCTCCGGGCGCTTGTTACCTTCGCCCTGTTTTGAACATGAGCAATCCGACCGACAAACCGGGCGCCGCGGCGCCCGCGGCGTCCGATTTCATTCGCGACATCGTCGCGGCGCACGTGGCGGAGAAAAAATATCCGCGCATCCACACGCGCTTTCCACCTGAGCCGAACGGCTACCTGCACATCGGTCACGCCAAGAGTATTTGTCTGAACTTCGGCATCGCGCACGAGTTCGGCGGCATCTGCAATCTGCGCATGGACGACACGAACCCGACCAAGGAGGACGTCGAGTATGTGGACTCCATCCAGGAGGACGTGAACTGGCTCATTGGCGGCTGGGCTGATGACAAGCTCGGCATGAAGCCCAAAGGCAAAACGCCGGAGACGGTCACCAGCAATGGCAAGCCGGACTTCCACCTTCCCGCCGTCGTAGGACAGGCGTCGCGCCTGTCTCCATCTTTAAGGGAAATAGTTGGAGACAGGCGCGACGCCTGTCCTACGCTCGAACCCTTCTACGCGAGCGACTACTTCGATCAACTCTACGAATACGCCGTGGCGCTCATCAAGAAAGGCAAGGCGTTCGTCTGCGACCTGACGCCGGACGAAACCGATGAATATCGCCGCCACGCCAAGGAATCTCCCTTCCGCAATCGCAGCGTCGCGGAAAACCTGGACTTGTTCACCCGGATGGAGAACGGCGAATTTCCCGACGGCGCGCGCACGCTTCGCGCAAAAATAGACTTCGCCTCGCCCAACATCTGGCTGCGCGACCCGCTGCTCTATCGCATCGTCCACGCCGAACATCATCACACCGGCGGCAAATGGTGTATCTACCCGATGTATGATTTCGCGCATTGCCTGAGCGATTACATTGAAGGCATTACTCATTCGATTTGCACGCTGGAGTTCGAGGTGCATCGCCCGCTCTACGATTGGATTCTGGAGAACCTCGATTTGCCGCGTCCCCTGCCTCATCAATACGAATTCGCCCGCCTCAGCCTCGGCTATACCGTCATGAGCAAGCGCAAGCTGATGCAACTGGTGAACGAAAAACTCGTGAGCGGCTGGGACGACCCGCGAATGCCGACGATCTCCGGCATCCGCCGCCGCGGTGTCACGGCGAATGCGCTACGCGCGTTTGCCTACAACATCGGCATCACGAAATACAACGGCATCACGGACGTGGCGGTGCTGGAATTTGCAATCCGCGAAGACCTGAACAAACGCGCCCTCCGCCGCCTCGCCGTATTGCGCCCCATCAAAATTGTCATCACCAATTATCCCACGGGCCAGACGGAGGAACTCGACGCCGTCAACAACCCGGAAGATGAGAACGCGGGCAAACGCAAGATTCCCTTCAGCCGCGAACTCTACATTGAGCAGGACGACTTCATGGAAACACCGCCACCGAAGTTTTTCCGCCTCAAGCCCGGCGGCGAAGTGCGCTTGAAATACGCCTACATCATCAAGTGCGACGAAGTGGTGAAAGACGCTGCCGGCA
>CAZNOE010000950.1:0-2677 GCA_964574525.1 uncultured Bifidobacteriaceae bacterium | reverse complement strand
ACTAGCCCTCTTGGCCGATCTCCGGCAAGATGCGGCAACCCTCCGGCGGGAACTCTCTGCTGCCTTCGAGAAACAAACCGAACTCCAAAAATGGTGTCAGGTCAAACTGCGCTCCACAGGCACAAAACAATTGATGCTCGTGAAACCAACGCATCGGCTGAACCACCTGCTCTCTACAGCCAAGGCACTGCGTAGTGACAACCATGCGGTCGAGCGGCCCGTGCTCTCGCAACGCGCGAAGCGCCTCTCCCGGTTTATGTGGCCTGAAGTCATACATGACGCGCGAACGCAGCCTAAATAAGTGTTGAATGACCCAAGTTCAGCGACGCGGGATCAAAAGCCATGAAACCACCCAAACATTTTCGACAACCCAAACGGCCCGCCCGCGTTCGCTCCAGTGATTCTCTTAGGCGGCATTCGTGCCTCCTCCTCCGTCTTGGGAAGGCAAATCTTTCACCCACTTATTAAGAGCTTCAACAGACAAATCCTTGCGCGGCTCAGAAAATGGTGGACGCAAGAGCAATTCGTTGCGCGCCGATACGAGCTTGGCCTCCAGTGTCGCAATCTTGCGCTGAAGGCGAAGATTCTCCTTCTCCAGTGCCTGCTGGCGGAGCGCCGTTTGACGATGTTTCTTGTTGACCACGGTTAATGTGATGGGTGGGAGCATGTGCCGCCGCCCAACAAGAATTCAATGCGAATCTGCAAGTGCCACGATTTCCCATCGAAAATCAAGACCGTTCAAGCGCCGTGTTCGCTCCAAATCGAGTTGATTCCTCCGTTTTCGCTTTCGTTGCTCGTGAACCCAAGTAGCGAGTCTTGGATTCTTTCGCCAACGTGCCCGAACATTGCAGTCCCCGTGAATCGCTTTGTAGGCAACAAGCGCGTTAAACATTTCTTCCCATGCCGCTTCTGAGCGATCCCAAGTGAAACCCTCCTCCTCCAGCCGGCGGATGCGGTCGTTGTTCAGCGTTCCTTCCGCCTTTTTTGCTCTCTGCACTCTTACCCAGTTGGCTAAGCGGCGATTTCTAAGCCAGCCTTGCGGGACGTTACAGTCACCATTCAGCCGCTTGTATTCCTTCAGCGCGGAAAACATCTCCTCCCAGGAGGCATTGAATAATTCCCAGACGAAACCCTGCTCATCCAACCGCCTGATCTGCTCCGCGCTCAGTTTCCCATCCTTGCGGCTTCTCCGTTGAACGTGAACCCAATTTCCAAGGTCGCGGTATTCACGTGAGTTCCTGGGAACGTTGCAATCGCCATGTTCCCGTTTGTAGCGAAGCAGTTCTTTGAAGAACTCTTCCCACGCTGCGTCAAAGGCGTTCCATACGAACCCAATTTCATTCAGCCTTTGCACACGAGCTGAACTGAGCTTCTGGAGTCTGTTCCTTTGGCGCTGGTTGCTTACCCAAAAAGAGAGTGCGGGATTCTCATCCCATTTTTGCTGCACGTTGCAGTGACCGAAGCGATCTCGAAATGCCTTGAGTTGGCCAAAATATTCGTCCCAACTGAAACCGAGATTTTCGATGCAGGCGGTCGCGATTGCTTTGCGTAGAGATTCGAGACCAACCGCTGGCCCAAGAATTGAAACTCTTTCCCGAAAGCGCGAATCATCAAACCCCTTCGTTCGCCCGCGTTCCTCGCGCATCTCGCGGATGATTTCGGCCAGCAAGTCGTCCTGTTCCTGCATCGCTTGGAGCACTTCCCACACCTCGTCGAACTCGGAACGCCGCACAGCTTCCTCGATGCTTTCACCGGTCGCTTCTTCCAGGTAAATCGGCACGAGGACGTAGCCAGTAGTTTTGTCCGAGCCTTCGGATTTTCGCATGGCGCGTCCGGTGGCTTGCACGATGTCCACGCGGCTGCGCCTCGGTGAAAGGAACGCGACCATGTCCACAGCGGGAACGTCCACGCCTTCGGTCAGGCAGCGGGCGTTGGACATAAGGCCACGCGGCGCGGCGCGGAAGTCGCGCATCACCCGTTCGCGTTGTGCGGTCGCCATCGTCCCGTTGACGTGAAAGGTCTGGAATTCGTCGGTAGGGCTGCATTGCTGCGCAGCCCATTTCCTTTGATTGGGGCGGCACGGCAGCACCGCCCTTCCGGCGTTGGAAAGGTGCGTTTCGATTCCTTCCGAGCCGCCGGCCACGAAAGATTCCGCGGATTTCACTGTGCGGTGGAAGGTGAACACTTTGTTGATGCCGTATTTGGCGATGGCGTCCGTGAGCGCAATCTGATTGGCAACCTGCCGCGCGCGGATGGGATCGCCGTTCACCAGCACTTCCCCCCGGCTCAAGAGTTCGTTCGTGACCATGCCGGACGTGATGACGGAGATGACGACCTTGTAATTGCAGATGATGCCACGCCGGGCGGCTTCGGCGAAGGTGAGGCGGTAGGCTTGCTCGCCATAAACCTGCGGCTTGTCCATTGAGAAGACGAGTTGCGCGTCGCCTTCCTTGTCCTTGCGGAGCGGGTTGTAATGGCGTGGCGTGGCGGTGAGGAACAGGCGTTTCCTGATGGACAGGTTGGAATCTTCCAGCGCAAAGGCGTAGTTGCGTCCTTCACGTCCGGCGGTCTTGTGGGCTTCGTCGAAGATGCCGAGGTCGAAGGTTTCGCCTTTCCGCAACGCTTCGCCCACGACGCGGGCGGATTGGTAGGTGGAGAAAATAATTTTCGCGCCGGC
>CAZNOE010000949.1:0-2684 GCA_964574525.1 uncultured Bifidobacteriaceae bacterium | reverse complement strand
AACGAAACTCGCCGATGGCACGCAGCAACAGCACCGCGCGCTCGGCTTCCGTGAGTGTTTTCAAGGCGGCGATGAGTTCCTCATCCAAGGCATCCGCCAGAGCGTCAGGAGCGTTGAGCCAATCCCGATATTCGAGACTGCTCTCCAAGGCGGGCAGCGCCTCCAGTTCTTCGGGTTCAACCTGATACTCGAACTGAGCCAGCCGTCCGTGCTTGCGGTTCAGCTTGAAAACCTCGTTTGTCAGAATCTTGAACATCCAGGCGCGAAAATTATTGTCATCGTGGTAGCGGTCGAAGGCTTTGAAAGCGTTCAACACCGCGTTCTGGACGGCATCCGGCGCGTCGTGCTCGTTCCAGACCAACCGCCGACAATAAATTTCCAACTCACGCCGCAAGGGGCGCAGCAGTGTCAGAAAGTTCTCGGTCAAATCTGCCCGGGCTTGGTTCATGACGGTTTCCACCAAGTCTAATCCAACCGTCGGCGGATTTATTACAACAATCTTCGTCCGCCACTCCGATTTTCACCAGCCAGCGTGATTTCGGTGGTAAGCAGGTCCAATTCAGCGCGGGCCAACCACGCTCGCCGATCACAAGGTCCAGGCATTGCGGATGCCTCGCCCTACACCCTTCAAGCCGGCAAAGGAGGCGTTGTCACCCGGAGTCTCTCCCGTTGGTGGCCTGTTGAGTTGAATTGAGTGGAATTTTCCGCTCACGCCAGCGCTCTCACCTTCAGTTGACGCGGGGGATTCCCTCTGCGGGACAGATGCCAAAATGAGATTTCAAATGCCAGACCGATGTCGGCGGGAGCGCGGGGAGATATTCCTTCGCTGGTTTCCCGCCCTGAGCAAAACGCGGTTCACAACGCCGTGGCGGCAGCGGGTTACGATCCGCTGGTCGCCAACCCGTTCCTGGGATGTTCCGGTGACGGTGAACAACGTTTCATCGTCCGAATCTCCCGTTGCTCGATTCGCGGAAGTCCCCATGGACTCTCCCGAACCGCGCGTGCCACAACGGAATAATCGGCGGGTCTGATCGTTCCCAACTGCAAGAACTCGCATTGATGAAAAACAAAACGATCATTCTGGGCGGACTGAGCATCGCCGCCGCAGCGGCGTTGCTCGCGGCGAATGCGGCGCGCAAACCCTCGCCTTCCGCAAACGACACAACGAATGTTTCCGCGAGTCCCGTGCCCGCTCCGGCCTGGGAACTTCAGAACGTGGAGGGTAAAGCGGTGAAATCTTCCGACTTCGCCGGGAAGGTCGTGATTCTCGATTTCTGGGCGACGTGGTGCGGGCCATGTCGCATGGAGATTCCCGGCTTCATTGAATTGCAGCGGAAGTATGCGGACAAAGGTCTGGTGGTGATTGGCGTTTCCCTGGACCGGGACGGCACGGCTGCGTTGAAGCCGTTCATGGCAAAAACGGGCATCAATTATCCCATCGTGCTCGGCGATGAAACCATCGTCAGCGCGTTTGGCGGTGTCGAAGCCATCCCCACGACCTTTATCATTGATCGCAAAGGGCAGATTGTTCGCAAGCATGTCGGCTACGCCGAAAAGGCGGAGTTCGAGGCCGCGATCAAACCACTGCTGAAACTTTGAACCCAACGCCGCTCAACAAGCTCGATACACAAAAACTGTGACGAATCCAACCCAGAAGCGCTTTCGCGCCAAATGGTTTCTCCCCTTGCTGGCCTGCGCGACGGTGGCGTGGTTTTTTCGCGACCCGATCCGCAGCGCGCTCGCGCTGCTTGTCGCGGGCGCAGGCATCGGGGCTGAATCAGCCATCGCCGCGCCGCAAGGGCGCGGCTCGTTCAACAGCTTCAATGTGGCGGACGCAACGATCCCCACGAGTGAGATTCTTTCCGGCGGGCCGGGACGCGATGGCATTCCCTCGATTGACAAGCCGAAGTTCGTCCGCCCCAGCGCTGCGAACTTCATGCTGCCCGACGACCTCGTGGTCAGCATGACCATCGGCGACAAGACCCGTGGTTATCCGTTGCGGATTCTGGTGTGGCACGAAATCGTCAACGACGAGCTTGCCGGGCAACCCATCGCCGTGACGTATTGTCCATTGTGTGGCACGGCGATGGTGTTCAATCGTCAGGTCGGCAACCGCACGCTTTCGTTTGGTGTGTCCGGGTTGCTGCACAACAGCGACGTGCTGATGTATGACCGCCAGACCGATTCGCTTTGGTCGCAACTGGCGGTGAAAGCCGTATCCGGCCCGCAGGTGAACACCAAACTCGAATGGCTGGCGAGCGAGCATCTGACGTGGGCCGCATGGAAGGAAAAGTATCCCCAAGGCGAAGTGCTCTCCACGCAGACTGGCTCGCAACGAAATTACTCCGGCTCGGCCTACGCGAGCTATGAACAAAGCCCCGATACGATGTTCCCCGTGCCGACGCACCGCGCCGAGTTGCCCAAGAAAGATTGGGTCGTGGGCATCATCGTGGACGGCGTGGCCCGCGCATATCCTTTGAAATCGCTGCCACCCGGACAGACGGTCCGCGATGAAATCAATTCTGCCGCTCTCGAAATCACCTTCCACCCCGCCACCCAACTGGCGGAGGTCAGGCGAGTAGAGAGCGGCGAAGTTCTTCCTTCGGTGAAAGTTTATTGGTTCGCCTGGCAGGCGTTCTATCCTGAAACCGAATTGTGGAAACCATGAAAAACGAAACTTCAAC
>CAZNOE010000948.1:0-2689 GCA_964574525.1 uncultured Bifidobacteriaceae bacterium | reverse complement strand
TGTTTCTCTCGCACGTCAACGACGGCGGCTTCTGGTTCGTGAAGGAGAGTTTCAACTTGACTGTGCCGCAGACGCTCAAGACCTGGACGGTGATGGAAACCTGCATCGGCCTGGTGGCGCTCGGGTTGGTGATGCTGCTCGCGCAATTTGTCTGACATGAAACGAAACTCCGAAACAAGCCTGGGGAGCGCACGCGTCGCGCGTGCAAGTTCGGGCGTCGCGCCAGAATTATCGTCACACATGCTTTCCGAAATTCCCGGCGCAAGAAACTTGTTGAACAAGGTTTTCGGCGCGACGCCGAGAACCACACGCCAGAGGCGTGTGCTCCCCGGAGTGTGCCGCCGTATTGGTCGCCAATTGCAGAATTCGAAATGAAATCGCGCCCGCTCATTTTCGATGCCCATCTCGATCTGGCGATGAACGCGCTGGAGTGGAATCGCGATTTGATGCTTCCCGTCTCCGAATTGCGTGCCAGTGAGAAAAGCAAAACGGACAAACCAGATCGCGCGAACGGCACGGTGTCGCTACCGGAGATGCGGCGGGGCAACGTGGGCATCTGTGTTGCCACACTAATCGCGCGCGTCGAGCACAACGCCTACAGTCCCGTGGCCGGCTGGCGGTCGCCCGCGCAGGCGTGGGCGCAGACGCGAGGCCAGCTTGCGTGGTATCGCGCGATGGAGGAAGAAGGCGAGATGGTGCAAATCCGCGACGCGACCGGATTGGAAAAACACCTGGAGCTCTGGAGTTCAGGAGGCGCGACGGAGAAAATCCCCGTCGGCTACGTGCTTAGTCTCGAAGGCGCGGATTCGATTTTGTCGCTGGATCATCTGGCGCGCGCGCGTGCGCAAGGGTTAAGCGCCATTGGTCCGGCGCACTATGGACCGGGGATTTACGCCAACGGCACGGGCGCCAGCGGTGGCTTCAACGCCCGGGGCCGCGAGTTGGTGCAGGAGATGGATCGGCTCGGGTTCATTCTCGATGTGACGCATCTTTGCGATGAATGCTTCTGGGAGGCGCTTGATCTGTTTCACGGATCGGTGTGGGCGAGCCATCAAAATTGCCGCGCTCTCGTCCCGCACGTGCGGCAGTTCAGTGACGAACAGATCAAAGCGCTCATCGTGCGCGACGCGGTGATCGGTTCGGCGCTGGACGCGTGGATGCTCGTTCCTGGCTGGGTGCGCGGAAAAACCACTCCGCAATCGGCAAACCTGACACTCGAACAGTTTGTGGATCACATAGACCACGTCTGCCAGCTCGCAGGCAATGCGCAACATGCGGGCATTGGTTCGGACCTCGACGGCGCGTTCGGTTGCGAGCAGACACCGGCCGATTTAAGTACAATTGCGGATTTGTCGAAAATTCCCGCCCTGCTCGCGGCCCGCGGTTTCAACGCGGCGGACGTGAACGGCATCACGCACACGAACTTTATCAACTACTTGAAACGAATATGGAAGTGATTGAACAACCATCCCCTGGTGCGGCTGTGTGCGGCGGCCCCAGCCGCACCAGGAGAGAAACCAACCTCTCCAAGGCTGCTGATCCGAACTTGACACGGAGTGCCTGCGAATGACACTCTTTACAGTGCGTCCGACTGTTGTACTTGGATTTGCAGCGGGGAGATTTGAAAAAACGTTATGTTGACGATCTACGGTGGTAAATCGCGTTTTTGTGACGGCATTTCGCGCCGGAATTTTCTGAAGATCGGCGCGCTCGGGCTGGGCGGTCTGACGTTGCCGCAACTGCTGCGCGCTGAGGCGCAAGCCGGCATCCGCAAATCGCACAAGGCGGTCATCATGATCTTCCTGCCGGGCGGGCCGTCCCACCAGGATATGTTCGATCTCAAGCAGGATGCGCCGTCGGAAATTCGCGGCGAGTTCAAGCCGATCAATACCAAAGTTCCCGGGATCCAGATTTGCGAGCACATGCCGCGCATCGCCGGCGTCATGGACAAGCTTACGATCATCCGGTCGATGGTCGGCGCTAAGGACAATCACGACGCTTTCCAGTGCATGACGGGCCATCTCACCTCGCCGCAGCCGCCCGGCGGTTGGCCGTCGCTTGGGTCGGTCGTTTCCAAACTTCAAGGGCCGGTGGACAAGGCGGTGCCGTCGTTTATTGGTCTGGCGCCGAAGATGGGCCACATGGAATGGGCCGATCCCGGCAAGTCCGGTTTTCTCGGCATCGCCCATGCGCCGTTCAAACCCGATGGCGCGGGCAAGGCCGACATGGTCCTCAACGGCGTCACGCTCGACCGTCTGGCGGACCGCAAGACGTTGCTGGCCGGGTTTGACAATTTTCGTCGCGATGTGGATGCGAGCGGATTGATGGAGGGAATCGATGCGTTCAATGAGCGGGCCTTCGGCGTGTTGACCTCCAGCAAACTTCTTGAAGCGCTCGATCTGCAAAAGGAAGACAAGCGTGTCGTGGAACGTTATGGCAAAGGCGATCCCAAAAACCGTGACGATGGCGGCCCGAAACTGATGGAGCATTTTCTCATGGCGCGCCGGCTGGTCGAAGCGGGCGCCCGGTGCGTAACGCTGGCGTTCAGTCGCTGGGATCATCATGGCGACAACTTTGGCGCGTTGCGTCAAGACCTACCGCTGTTCGATCAAGGACTCAGCGCGTTGGTCGAAGATTTGCATCAGCGCGGATTGGACAAGGATGTTTCGGTGGTCGTGTGGGGCGAGTT
>CAZNOE010000947.1:0-2694 GCA_964574525.1 uncultured Bifidobacteriaceae bacterium | reverse complement strand
TTGGCCCCTGCTTGCCCTCGGCGCCGTCAATGAGCTTCAATTCGTTCGCCACGCCGAAGACGCTCCACGAGGGATACTCGCTCCAGGCGAGCGAGAACGATGGCGCTGCGGCCAGCGCGGTGGTGGTTGTGGTGATGGCCAGCGCAAAGGCGGCCAGTGTGATGAGTTTTGGGGAACGTGTTTTCATGATTTGGGAGATTTGGGATTGTTGAGCCAATGTGTCGTTGGTGATTGAGATGTTGAGTCTGCCAACTTGGGGCTACAGAAAGGTCAGTAACCGACTCGGTCGTCGCGACCTCTCATTAACACCCCGCTTCAGCGGGGTGTCGGGCGTCGTATGATCACTGGAAACCGTTTCAACGGTTTTCCACACAACGCCGAAACCGTTGAAACGGTTTCTCCTCTCGCGTCGCCGCTGATCACCCCGCTGAAGCGGGGTGTTAATGAGATGCGCTTTCATAATGCGTCACCGTCACCGGCAGCAGCCGGCGCAACGTAGCGGCCACCGCTTTGGGCAGATGTTCAAATCCAGGAGCAATTTCATGCCCGGAACGCAGCGTGCCCTGGCAAAACGTCATCAAGGGCCTCTGGCGCACGCTTGCTCAACCGCGCCGCCGCCTCCAACTCCTCGGGGAACGCCTTGGCGTAGAGCAACGCCCCCTCCAGTTGCACGGCAGAGCGGCCCACGAGCGTGGCGACTTTTTTCACCGAGCGGGCTTGGGCCACCAGTTCGCGCAACAGCCAGACGGCGAGACGGGAGTTCTTGAGGTAAGCCACGCGGCCCAGCGATGTGTTGCGGAACTCGATGCCGGGAAAACGCGCCAAGCGCAGACCCTCCGCGATGAACTGCGCCCCCAGAGCCGGCGACGGTGTCCGCCGGCACCGGCTGAGATCGTCCAAATCCCTCCGATCTTCAGGGGTCAACGGCACCGATAGCGTCATGGTTTTTGTCATGGCACCGTACAGAATGCCACGCAAACCCGATGGTTCAAGCCGCATGTGTGTACGTTGGCAGCGATGGGTCGAGAGGGATGGGTTTTCATAGCTTGTTCAGGCTCGCACCATGAGATTATTCCGGCAACGCCTGCCCCTTTTCCTTCGCAGGTTTCGCGGCCTCGGTCTTGGTTGCGCCCAAACCAATGAGGCTGTCGAACTCAGTATTCGATTGAGTGGTCCGGGCGTATTCAAGGAACTCGGCTTCCTGCGCTTTGGTGTCGGTGCCAGCCAGTTCCTTCGAGATGCGCGCTTCGGCCTTCAGTTCCTGGCGCATTTGCCGGAGGTCTTGCAGTTCCTTCGCCGTGCCGTCCTGCGCGATGCCCGAAAGCATGTCGGCGATGTCCTTCTCCTGTTTGGCGGTGATGACATCGGCCACGGCGTCGGCGGACTCGGACCTGATCTTTTCCACGTCGCGGAGCAGTTGCTGGAGCTGCACCTTGTGGTCGCCGATGTTCTTGCGGTAGGTCTCGATGTCGTTCTCGTTTTCCGTGATGCGCGACTGCTTTTCGGCGAGCGTGCTGGAAAAGTCATTGTAGGCGGCGAGGCAACGCTTGTAATCCTCGTTCGCCTTCACTTCCTCTTCGGATTTGCCGGCGGCTTTGAGCTTCTCGACGGTCTGCTTGGCCTTGGCGAGCGCGCCGGCCCTCAGGCGTTCGAGATTGCCGACTTCCTCGGTCAGGTTTCTGACGGCAGCCAGCTTGTTCTCCTGTTGGGCAATGAGGCCGGCCACGGCCTGTTTGTAAGTCTGGATGCGGGAGATTTTTTCATTGATGATCGCGTCGTACTTGGCGCGGACGACGTGCGGGTTGGTGTCGAGCACGCGTCGCGCGGAATCAATCTGGCCGGTCAGCAGATAGCCCACGGCTTTTATCCAACGTCCAATGGCTCCAAACATAGTCAGTTTCCTTTCGGGTTGTTGATCCCGCCAAGGCGGGACGGTTGGGAACGAATGTCAGATTCAGTCTGGTTGAGCAAGGAATTCAGGCGGTCCTCCACGCGGCCGGCGATCTGGAGACTCTGATCCAACTCATCGCGCAACCGCGACAGTTCATTGTTGGACCGGGCGCCGGAGCCAAGTGTCTGGAGCGCCGCCAACGTGTCGCCAAGCTGCTTTGTGCACGCTTCCACGTCCGCGATGATCTTCTCGCGTTGCTGGAGCAAAGGCTTGCGCGCCGCAGCCATGCTCAATTGCTTGGCGGTGTCGCCGAGACGCAACGTCTGCTCAAGTGAGCGGACGGTTTGATTGAAAATCTGCTGCACGCGTGAACGCACCTCGATCACGGCGGGCGCATTCAAGGAATCCGTCTTCCCGGCAAACTCGTCGAAGGCCCGCAGGAGTGCGCGCATGTCGCGCAAGGCGGTTTCCGGTCGCGGATCCTGATCGGCTGCGACGAGCCGGCGGTCGAGATCGTCAAGGGCGGCTTGCGCGGCTTTCTGTTCGCCGAGTTCCTCGTCGGCAAGCACGTCGCGGGCGGTTTTGCCGTCGTCAAGAATCAGGCGCGTCAGGTAAACGCCCGCGGAGCCAAGGATGCCGGCCAGGCCGGCAAACAAGCCCAAACCGGATGGCAGACTCAGCGCCCAGATGGCCGTCCAGGCGGTGGCACCGAGAACTGATGGAGCAATCACCAGCGGGTGGCCCAGCAACCGCAGGAAAATCCTTCGTCTAATCTGGCCTTCGTTCATCGCGGTCAACGGTTC
>CAZNOE010000946.1:0-2700 GCA_964574525.1 uncultured Bifidobacteriaceae bacterium | reverse complement strand
TCGAAGCCTGGCAGGATTCGTCCACGTGGGAAGTGCTCAAGCCGCAGGAAAGCCTCGCTTCCGCCGCGGGCGACAAGCCCGTCAAGCCACACAGCGGATCCATCGCGTGGAATCCCTGGCGGAAGCGCTGGGTCACTGTGTTCATGCAGGCATACGGCAAACCATCGGCCTTTGGCGAACTTTGGTATGCGGAAGCTGATTCGCCCACAGGTCCGTGGGGAACGGCGGTGAAGGTCATCAGCCACGAGAATTACACTTTCTACAATCCACGGATTCACCCGGAGTTCACTGCGGCGGATTCGCCGGTTCTTATATTTGAAGGAACCTACACGCAGCAGTTCGCCAACAAGCCGGCGCCCACGCCGCGCTACGATTACAACCAGATTCTTTACCGCCTTGATCTCGACGATCCCGCGCTTAAACCGGCGCGGGGTAACTATGGTGTCCCTGGAGCGTCCCGGCCGTGACTTCCCAGCGTTGCAATTCCCGCCCCAGTTCGCGCGGCCAGTTTTCCTCGGTGGCGGTCATGAACACTTGTCCGCTCGTTTCGCGGGAACGCTCCAGCAACGGGAGAAAACCAGCGCGCCGCTTCGCATCCAGTTCGCCCATCACATCGTCAATCAACAGCACCGGCGCGCTGCCGTGGATGCCGGTGAGGTATTCCGCTTGCGCCATTTTGAGGGCAATGGCCAGCGTGCGCTTCTGGCCTTCGCTGCCAAACTGCGCGGCGGATTTTTCGTTGAGCAGCAGCTGTAACTCATCGCGGTGCGGACCAATCAGCGTCGTGCGATAGCTCCGCTCCCGTGCGCGGGATTGCGCCAGTTCAACGGCGAAATCCTTTTTCACGCTCGGCTGGTATTCGATGCGGAGTTCTTCGGCGTCGTTGGAAATGCGGCGATACGCCAGGCGCACCAAGGGCGAGAACTTCGGCACAAGCTCGCAGCGGTGGCGGATGATTTCCTCGCCGAGTTGGACGAGTTCACGCGAGAAGCTGTCGAGCGTGGCTTCGTCGGCGCTGTGTTGCTTGAGCAGCGCGTTGCGCGAACGCACGGCGATCATGTAACGCTGGAGCAGCGGCAGGTAGCCGGGTTGCGTTTGCGAGAGCAGCAGGTCGAGGAAGCGCCGTCGCGCGCGGGCCGTGCCTTTGACAAGCTGCAAATCCTCCGTGCAGAAGATGACGGTGCGCAGCGTGCCGAGATAGTCGGTGAGCTTGCGCACGGGGCGACCGTCGAGCGAAAGATTCCGCTCGCGCGCCGACCAATACATTTTTATTTCGTGTTCGCCCTGGCCGATGACTTTGCCGCCGACGAAATATCCCTTCTGGCCGTGGCGAATCATCTGCGCGCCGCCGACGCCGCGAAACGAACGCAGCGTGGCCATGAGGTAAATGGCTTCGAGGATATTGGTCTTGCCCTGGGCGTTATCACCGAGCAGCAGGTGGAAGCCGGGTGAAAAATCTGCGTCCAGCCGCGTGTAATTGCGGAAGTCACGGAGTCGCGCACGCGCCAGATGCATGGCGGGAAAATATCGGCTGGCGGAGCATGGCGGCGAGGATTTTTCCTCACGCAAAGGGTGCGGAGGACGCAAAGCTACGAATCTGATGCAGCGCCATCCGTCAGGATCCGCTTGTGGTGCTGTTCGTTCCTTTGCGCCCTTCGCGGACTTTGCGTGAGGCATCAGCGGGCGCATTGGGTTTGACAACGGCCTTCGTATCCAAAGCATCTGCGCATCTATGGAATGGATCACAAGCCCTGAAATCTGGGTCAGTTTGCTCACGCTGACCGTGCTCGAAATCATCCTCGGCATTGACAACATCGTGTTCATCTCGATTCTCGCCGGCAAGTTGCCGCAGGCGCAGCAGGCCAAAGCCCGCCAGACCGGCCTCATGCTGGCGCTCATCACACGCGTGCTGCTGCTGTGCGGCCTCGCATTCATGGTCAGGCTGACCAAACCGCTCTTCGAGATTCCCACGCTCGGAATTCTCCACGAACCGCATGACGTTTCGGGGCGCGACTTGATTCTCATCGTTGGCGGCCTGTTCCTGCTCTGGAAAAGCACGCACGAAATCCACGAGAAGCTCGAAGGCGAAGACGGCGAAATTTCCACGCGGGTCACGCCGAAGTTCACCGCCGTGGTCATTCAAATTCTGCTGCTCGATATCGTTTTCTCCCTCGACTCGGTCATCACGGCCGTCGGCATGGCGCGGCAACTGGGCGTGATGATTGCCGCGGTCATCATCGCATTGGTGTTCATGCTCTTCTTCGCGGGGCGCATCAGTGACTTCATTCACAAGCATCCCTCGTTGAAGATGCTGGCGCTAAGCTTTCTGATCCTGATCGGTTGCGCGCTCGTGGCGGAGGGTTTTCACAAGGAAATTCCGAAAGGCTACATTTACTTCTCAATGGCCTTCTCCGTCGGAGTGGAAAGCCTCAACATCCGGATGCGCACGAAGAGAAAGGCGCTTCCGGTCGAACTGCATCAGCCGTATCGGTGAGGAGACTCACTCCGGCGGCGGCGGGTTGAGTTCCGGCAGGGCGCGGTAGAATCGCTGGGGCAGGTCGTCGCCGTCCGGGTCAACAAAGTGGATCGCGCCGTCAGTCACACTGTTCGTGCAAAGGGCCGACCAGTGGACCAGGTTCGTCGAGCACTCGATTCGCCACCACGTGCCGTTGTCTCCCGGCCGCATGATGTGGAAATTGC
>CAZNOE010000945.1:0-2702 GCA_964574525.1 uncultured Bifidobacteriaceae bacterium | reverse complement strand
GCCCACCATTCATTTGTCTCTGCCGCCGTCAGCGGCGCTGAGAGACACAAAAGACTGAACCACCCAGCCAACCGCACCGCGGCTTGTGCTTCTGACCAAAGTCGTGAAACGACGGTGAACTTGCGAAGGCCCACTGTCGCGGTTGGGAACATGGCGGTCAGGATACTCGTCGCCCGGACGCCCGGCAAGCAAGGGTCGGCGGTCGGATCCGGCTGGAAGTGCCATTTCCTTCAAAAAAGTTCCAAAAACTTGTTGCGCTCAAAAGGCAAGTTGCTAGTATCTGTCGCCCGTTCCGTCCGTGGGGGGCGGTGAAGAATTCGGAAGCGATTTTACGTAATGCCGACAATCAATCAATTGGTCCGCAAGGGCCGTAACAAGATCAAGTACAAGTCCAAGTCGCCAGCCTTGGAAAACTCGCCGTTTCGCCGCGGTGTGTGTATTCAGGTCATGACGCGTACACCCAAGAAACCGAACTCGGCGATGCGCAAGGTGGCCAAGGTGCGCCTGACCAACGGATATGAAATCATCGCTTACATTCCGGACGAGGGCCACAACTTGCAGGAGCACTCGATCGTGTTGGTGCGCGGTGGCCGCGTGAAGGATTTGCCCGGTGTACGGTATCACATCGTGCGCGGGACATTGGACGCTGCGGGCGTCGAGAAGCGTCGCGTCAGCCGCTCGAAATACGGTGTCAAACGGCCCAAAGCCGGCGCGAAGCCCGCAGCCGCAGCCGCGCCAGCAGCGGCCCCCGCAGCTTGACGTTTTAACGCTTCAACGATTTAACGATTTAACCTTTTTTAACGAACCCATGTCTCGCAGACGACAAGCCACGCGCCGAACGGTTCCCAAAGACGGGAAATTCCAGAACGCTCTGGTTTCCCGCCTGGTGAACATGGTCATGACATCCGGCAAAAAGAGCACGGCGCAACGGATAGTCTATGGCGCGTTCGACCGGATCGCGGAGAAAAGTCAGACGGCCACTCCGGTGGAAGTCCTCCAGCGGGCCGTGGACAACGCCAAACCGCGCATCGAAACCAAGGCGCGCCGCGTCGGCGGCGCGACGTATCAGGTGCCGCTGGAAGTGCCGTCGGACCGGCAAGCCGCGCTGGCGTTGCGGTGGATTGTGGGTTTTGCGGATGCCCGGAAGGGTCTTCCCATGAAGGAAGCGTTGGCCGCGGAAATCCTGGAAGCCTACCAGGGGCAGGGCAACGCGATTCGTAAACGCGACGAGGTGCACAAGATGGCGCAGGCCAACAAAGCCTTTGCGCATTTCCGCTGGTAGCATTAAATTTCAGCCGCGCCCCGAACGCAGAGTGAATCTCGGGGCGTTTTTATTCTTAAACGATAAGTCGAATGGAAGCCGTAATGGACAAGCCGAAATCAGTGAATTCGCCCAAACGCGAATACACGCTCGAGCGTACGCGCAACATCGGGATCGCCGCGCACATTGACGCGGGCAAGACAACGACCACCGAGCGCATTCTCTTTTACACTGGTCTGATTCACCGGATTGGCGACGTGGACGATGGCAACACCGTTACGGATTGGATGGAGCAGGAACGTGAGCGCGGTATCACCATCACCTCGGCGGCGGTCACGTGCTTCTGGACGCAGAAAAAAGAAGAGAGCCTAGCCAAGTTGTTCGCCGGCATCTCGCAAAAGGTCAACATCATTGACACGCCGGGTCACGTGGATTTTACGGCGGAGGTCGAGCGCTCGATGCGCGTGCTCGACGGCGCCGTCGCGGTGTTTTGCGGCGTGGCGGGCGTGCAGCCTCAGTCTGAAACGGTCTGGCGGCAGGCGACGAAATACAACGTTCCCCGCATCGCGTTCGTCAACAAGATGGACCGCACGGGCGCCAATTTCGAAAACGCGCTCAACGACATGCGCAAGAAACTCGGCGCGTATGCCTATCCGATTCAACTGCCGATTGGCGCGGAGGAGAACTTTGACGGCATCATTGATCTGATCAACCAGAAGGCTATCGTTTGGGGAACGGGCGACGTGGTCAACGAAGGGTTGAAATATGAGGTGAAGGAAATCCCCGATCACCTCAAGGAAAAAGCCAAAGCCGCGTTGGCGGATTTGATTGACGCGGTTTCGAACAAGGACGACACGATCGCCGAACTGGTGATCGAGGAAAAGCCGATTGACCCGCTGGTGCTCAAGGCCGCGATCCGCCGGTTGACGTGCAAGATCGAATTCGTTCCCGTGTTGTGTGGTTCCGCTTTCAAGAAAAAAGCCGTGCAGCCGTTGATTGACGCCGTGGTGGATTATCTGCCCGGTCCTCTGGACATTCCGGGGGCGGAAGGTCTGGAGCCGGGAACGGGCAACAAGGTCAAGGTGGAGACCAGCGATGACGGCAAGTTCTGCTCGCTGGCGTTCAAGTTGTGGACGGATACCTATGCGGGGAAACTGGTTTTTTTCCGCGTCTATTCCGGCCACCTCAAAAAAGGCGACACGATTTACAATCCGCGGACGCGCAAGCGCGAACGCGTCAGCCGGCTCATGGTTATTCAAGGCGACGAGCGCAAAGACATCAGCGAGGTATTCGCGGGTGACATTGCCGCGCTGGTTGGACTGCGCAACATCACCACCGGCGACACGCTGTGTGACGAGGATTTGGAGCTGACGCTCGAACCACCGACGTTCCCCGAGCCGGTCATCAGCATGGCCGTCGAGCCGAAGACCAAGCAGGACCG
>CAZNOE010000944.1:0-2706 GCA_964574525.1 uncultured Bifidobacteriaceae bacterium | reverse complement strand
GAAATCCGCTGGCTGCTCCGCTGTGGAACAATCGCGAAACCGGATGCAACGCCGCTCGTGCCGGTGGCACGCTTGTGCACTCAAATCCGGCCCGGCGGCCCAGACTGGTGTTATGAACAAGCAATTCATATTGCTCATCGAAGATGATCCCAACGATCAGGAGTTGATCGTTCGCGCGCTGTGGAAAAGCGGTATTGACTCGGAAATCACCGTGACGCGGGATGGCGTGGAAGCGCTGGAGTTCCTGTTCGGCACCGGCCGGCACGCCGGCCGGAGCCTGATCCTGATGCCGGCGCTGGTTTTGCTGGACCTGTCGTTGCCGCGCGTGAGCGGTCTGGAGGTTCTGCGCCGAATGAGGGCCCATCGTCTCACGCGGCATTTGCCGGTGGTGGTCGTCACCGGCGGGTGGAATTCCGAGCAAATCCTCGCCGGTTTCCGGCTGCACGCCGACGGCTTTGTCTGCAAATCCACGGACTTCGAGAAACTCAGTGAAGCGCTGGGCAAGCTGGCTCTGGACGTGTTGCTGGGGGCCAACGACCGGGCCTCTCCGCGCGGCCCGGGCCGGCCCGGGGACCGGACCACCTCAGTCGCCAGTTTTGAATTCGCCCACGACGCACATGAAGGACCGTAGCCGCATCAGTCAGGTTTTTGCGGGCGGCCGCTGAACGCACTGCGCCCGCCTGGGGATTTGTCATGACGAAAATGCTGAGAGCATTGATCGTGGAAGATTCGGTCAACGACGCGGAGTTGCTCGTGCATGAACTGCACCGGGCCGGGTTTGAAGTGATCCACGAACGGGTCGAGACACAGCCGGGAATGGAGGCTGCACTCCGAACTCGCCCGTGGGACGTTGTGCTGTCGGATTTCTCCTTGCCGTCTTTTGGCGGCAAGGCCGCCCTGCAAACGCTGCGTGACGAAGCCCGGGAGATTCCCTTCATCTTTGTTTCAGGGACGATTGGCGAAGAAGCGGCGGTGGAAGCCCTCAAAAGTGGCGCGTACGACTATGTGCTCAAGGACAACCTGCAACGGCTCGTGCCTGCGGTGGAACGCGCGCTCGCCGAGGCCAAACGGCGGCGCGAATTGCAGCACACCGAAAACGCGCTCCGGCAATCCGAGAATAAATACCGCAGTCTCTTCGAGGGGATGAACGATGCTGCGCTGCTGGTGGCCGCGGAGTCGGGGCGCATCATTGACGCGAATCATCAAGCGGAGCAGTTGCTCGGTTGGAACCGCGGCGAATTGATCGGGATGAACCACAGCCGGCTCCACGTCGCTGAAACCGCCGTGGACAATTGCCGGAAATTCATTGAGCCGGCGCAAACGGGTTCGCCCGATTACGAAGCGGAAGTGCTCCACCGCAGCGGGCAGCGCATCCCCGTCGTCGTGAGCGTCTCGCCGCTGGAATTGCAAGGCCGCGATTTGCGCCTCGGCATCTTCCGGGACATCACGGAACGAAAGCGGGCCGCGCAGCGGCTGGGCATTCAGCACGAGGTAACGCGCGTGCTGGCCGAGTCCTCGTTCGGGCGGGAAGCCTTTGAAAAATTGCTCGCCATGATCTGCGAAAAATTGGGGTGGGCCGTGGCGGAAATCTGGACGCTCGACCCGACGAACAGTGTGCTGGGCTGCGCCGGCCTCTGGCACAAACCCGGGCCGGAGCTCGCCGGGTTCAAGGACGCGATCGGGCAGATGACGTTCACGCGTGGCGCAGACCTGCCCGGACGTGCCTGGGAAACCGGCCAGTCGGAATGGGTGGCCGATATCAAACAGGAGCCGGGATTCACGCGTGGTGCGGCGGCCGAACGGGCCGGTCTGCGCAGCGCGGTGACCATCCCCGTCAAGAGCAAAGGCGCCGTCACTGGCGTGCTCGAGTTGTTCGGCAGCCAGACGCGCCCCCCGGACGCGCAGCTTCTACAGTTGTTTGAAACTGTGTGCGCCCAGGTTGGCCAGTTTTTGGAGCGCAAGCAGATCGAAGAACAACTCCGGCAGTCCCAGAAAATGGAAGCTGTCGGCCAGTTGGCCGGCGGGGTGGCCCACGATTTCAACAACCTGCTCTCCATCATTTCCGGCCACGCCCACGTGCTGTTGATGGACAGCGGACTTGGCGCGGACCATCTGGATTCGGCGAAGCAGATTTCCACGGCGGCCTTGCGCGCGGCGGAGTTGACGCGACAACTTCTCGCCTTCAGTCGCAAACAGGTGCTCCACGTCCGTCCGGTAAACTTGAACGACACCATCGCCAATGTGACCCGGATGCTCCAGCGCGTCATCGGCGAGGACATCCGGCTGGAGCAACAACTCGCGCGCGAACTGCCGGTCATCCTGGCGGACGAAGGCATGCTCGAGCAAGTGCTGCTGAACCTCGTCGTGAATGCGCGCGATGCCATGCCGCGCGGCGGTCGGCTGGTGATACGAACCGACGCGGTGAAACTCGACCAGGATTACACGCGCCAAAGCCCCGAGGCGTCGGCGGGAGATTTTGTCCGGCTGAGTGTTTCGGATACTGGATGCGGCATCCCGCCGGAAGTCTTGCCGCACATCTTCGAGCCGTTTTTCACGACCAAGGAGGTTGGCAAAGGCACCGGCCTCGGGTTGGCGACCGTTTACGGTATTGCCCGCCAACACAATGGCTGGGTCGAGGTAAAGACCAAGGCGGGTATCGGGACTGACTTCCGGATTTATTTGCCCGTTTCGTCGCAGGCGGTTTCG
>CAZNOE010000943.1:0-2708 GCA_964574525.1 uncultured Bifidobacteriaceae bacterium | reverse complement strand
TCGCCCAGCGACATGATCGTGAATTGCGGCAGGACGCCCGTGGTTTCCGCTGCGCGCAAGTCGTCAATCCAACATTGCGCCTTGTCCATGTCCCGTTCGCCAATCCAACGGCCACGATTGACCGATGGTACGCGCTGGGCGCCCTCGCCATAATTCTTGTAACTCACGCCGTGGCGCCGGCAAAGGTCCCAGAGATAACCGGCTGCCGGGTTCTCCATCTCTTCGTTGCCCGGAAGCTTGCCGTGGCGGGAATAGGACATGATCCACGAGCGTTGATTGAAGTCGGTCGCGATGGCGGCGTCGCACCAACTGTGTCCATCCACGCTAACCTCACCATTGCAATAAAGATTGTCGAGCAGCACGTACTCACGGGCGAGCTGATGATGATTGGGCGCCACGTTCTCGCCGAACATCACCAAATGCGGATCGCCGTTGCCCGCGGGCCGGCCTTTGGCATCCTTGAACCCGCCCAAGACCTGGTCGTAAGTGCGGTTCTCCTTGATGATGTAGAGAACGTATTTGATCGGACACGATTTGCCGACTTGATCGGGAATGACGCCGCCACTCTTCATCGGCGACTGGTGCAACGTCTCCGCCGTGTACGGTGAATTGCGCCGGACCTGCTCCGTGTAGGCCGCCATTTTTGCCGTGTCCGGCCGGGCAATCACGGAGAGGGCGCCCTGAAACGTCCGCCCGATGTGATCGAACGCCGGCGGTTTGTGCAGCCGGCGAGGCTCGGGCCGATTGGGGGGAACGTTGGGCCGGGAAGCCAGGCCCTTGCCGTTTCCAACAAACAACGTTTGGTCGTCCGGGCTGACCGCCAGCGCCGTCGGATACCAGCCGACCGGGATGAATCCGTTCACGACGGAGACGTTTTTGTCGGACACATCAACCACCATCACGCAATTGTTGTCCGCGTTCGCGATGAAGAGCGTTTTGCCATCCTCGGTGACGGCGAGGGCGTCGGGCGTGCTGCCTTCCGGCGATTGCGGGTAAAGCGAAGTGGAAATGACCTCGCGCGTTCCGTCCCACAGCCGGCGCGCGGGGCTGGCGGGGACGGGTGGTTCTTCCAAGGTCCGGGTCTGGATGACATGCACCGTGTTGTCACCCGCGCACGCGACGAACAGTCTCCCATCGGGCGCGAGGATCATGTCGTTGGGACGCAGGCCGACCGTGAAGTCGCGCACGCGCCGGTGAGTTTCGGTGTCCACCAGGCTGACACTGCGGCTGCCCCAGTTGCTGACGTAGAGATGCTGCTTGTCCGCGCCCATGACGCAAGAGTGCGGATGTTGGCCGACGCCGATTTTCATTTCGAGCGCGAGCGTGTCGGGGTTCAGCACCCAGACCTCGTGATTGCCTTCGTTGCAGACGTAGAGCTTGCCGGTCGCGGGGTGGACGGCAATGCCGCCCAATACCGTGGCCAGCGCTTCCGGCGCGGGCTTGACCGACTCGCCAGGAGTTGCTTTCCCATCGCCGTACGTGAAAACGTGAATCACACCCGAATCGCCACCTGACACAAAAATGCGGCGGCCATCCTTGCTGAATGCAAGCCCGTTCCAAACCTCTGGCAGCGGCAGGAACTGCGACACGCGCTTGCCGGCCATATCGAACAGTGTCAGACCGGTGTCGTTGAAACCGCCGCTGGCGGCAACGAGCATTTTTTTGTCCGGCGAAACCATCATCTTCAACGGCATGTCACTGATGGGAATCTGTTCACCCGCCGGCGTGACACCCCAGCCATTGAACAGCAGGTTCTGATTCGGCATCAGTCCGGCCCGCATCCGCACACTGGGGCTTCTGACATCTTCACCGGCTTTTCGTGTAGCGAGCGAGGGCGCTGCGGTCAGGAAATGTGGAAGCGAAATGCCGACAACGAGAATCAGGATTTGCCACGTTATTCGTACGGTGTTGCCATGTTTCATAAAATCCGATCGGCCGAAGCATTGATTGAGCTTGAGCGAAACTCTGCGCCGCTGAGACCGGGCCCGTCAAGCTCTGTCGGAAATGCGCAGGGAGAATTCCAATGGTTGCCTTTAGCGTCTGAGTAAGGTGCGGCAAAAAAGCGAGGCCGGTTTCCCGGCCCCGCCTGTTTCGTAAGTCGCCTTCGAAGGCGGCTTTGAATCAGTAGTCGCCCATTTCGCCCATGCCGCCGCCGTGACCGGCCGGCGGACCTTTCTTTTCCTTCTCCGGAATCTCAGTGATGAGACATTCCGTGGTCAGGAGCAGGCCGGCGATGGACGCGGCGTTTTGCAGCGCGGTGCGGGTGACCTTTTTGGGATCAACCACGCCGGCTTTCACGAGGTCTTCGTATTCGCCCGTGGCAACGTTGTAACCGTCGTTGCCCTTGCGCTTCTTGACTTCCTCGACGATGACGGAGCCTTCCACACCGGCGTTGTTCGCCAGTTCGCGGAGCGGGCTTTCGACGGCGCGCTTCACGATGTCCACGCCGATCTTCTCGTCGTCGTTGGAACCCCGGACCTTCTCGATGGCTTCGAGGCAGCGGATCAGCGCCACGCCACCACCCGCCACGACGCCTTCCTCGACGGCTGCGCGGGTCGCGTGCAGCGCGTCTTCGACGCGGGCCTTCTTCTCCTTCATCTCGGTCTCGGTCGCGGCACCGACGTTGATGACGGCCACACCGCCAGCGAGTTTCGCCAGGCGTTCCTGGAGTTTCTCTTTGTCGTAGTCGCTGGTGGTCTCTTCGATCT
>CAZNOE010000942.1:0-2712 GCA_964574525.1 uncultured Bifidobacteriaceae bacterium | reverse complement strand
GTCATGCGGTTGAGCTTCCACGCAATGCGGTCCGTGCCGGTGATGTCACCTTTGGCTCCCGCCAGACGGATGGCCAGCATGGCCTGCTGGTAATAGCTGTTCCCGGCAATGACCACTCCGTGGCCATCATACACCGGTGAGGAAACGACATTGTCCGTTAGCCCGGCGCATTCCCAAAGCTGCGCGCCGGTGGCCAGGTCATAGCCGCGCACGCGTTTCGTCGCGCTGACAATTACCTGCGGCTTGCCTTCGTGTTCGACCACGAGCGGCGTGGACCACGAGGTTTTTTCGTCACGGGCGACTTTCCAGAGCTGTTTGCCGGTGCGCTTGTCGAAGGCGTAGAGGAAGGAGTCGCCTTCATGGTCCCAGCAAACGATAAGCGTGTCGCCGTGAAGCACGGGCGAACTGCCTTCGCCGTGAGCGTGGAGCGTTTGCATCCGGCCGAGGTCCTTCTGCCATTTCACTTCGCCCTTCAAGTCGAGGTAATAGAGGCCGCGCGAACCGAAAAAGACGTAGAGATGTTCGCCGTCGGTGACAGGCGAATTGGAAGCCAAGCTTCCCGTCTCGTGACCGCCCTCGTGCGGCCACACTTCGCGCAGGACTTTTTTCCACAAAACACTTCCATCGCGGCGACTGATGGAAAGCACGACAAATTGGTGACGATGCGTGACCGGCACGCTGTCGTGAACGCCAGGGGCATCGTCATAGACAGGTTTCTGTGCGTCGCCGACAGGCGCGGCGGCAAGGAGGTAAACCGAGTTGCCGAAGACGATCGGCGATGAATGCCCCTTGCCCGGCAGCGGAATCTTCCAACGCATGTTGTTGGTCTCGCTCCAGTGGATCGGCGGATTTGCATGAGGCGCCACGCCATTGGCCAACGGCCCGCGCCACTGCGGCCAGTTGTCTAACGTCACCGTGCTGGCACGAACGCCCGCATCATCGGCCAGCGCCGATGACGCAAACAGACAGCCGAGGACCGCGAGAAAACGCAGCGGAGACATCATGCTGACGCGTTCTCTACCTTTGGTCTGTGGGGTGCCAAAGCGCAGATGCAGTACGAACATAGGTAGCGTGCGTGCGTTGCCCGCTGTGCCGGAGTCCGATTTTCTCAGAGCTTCCACCCGGATCGATAGGTTGAACGAAGATGGGCGCTGGCCGTATCGTTGTTCGTGAATCGCATCGCCTTGTCGTCCCAATTGAGCGTTTGACCCGGGAAACGAATGGCGATGAGGCCAAGCAGCGCGACCTGTGTGAGCGGACCACCATAATCGAAGTTCGAACCGGCCTGACGGCTTGTCCGAATCGCCTCGATCCAATCCCAGGCGTGTCCTTTGACACGCGGGATTTTTTCCGCCGGCGCATTCTTGCCCGAGTATTGCTCCATGAGTTGCTCGGGAAGAAGGTGGCAGTTGCCGCCGCCGTGGGAGCCGTGGACGATCATCCCCTTGTCGCCAAAGAGAATTGCTCCGGTGCCGGGAATTTTCTCATCGGCCGGAAAATCCTGGGGCTTGGGAATCGCGCTGTTTCCATCATGCCAGACAACTTTGACCGGGCCACGCGCCTTCCGGGCCGGAAACTCGAAGGTGATCTTCGCGCCCGGCGGGTATGTCAGACCCTGCTTCACCGGATCGTAGTCGGTCACCTCGGCCTGCACGGTTGAGGGCGCGTCCAAATCCAGCGCCCAGAACGACGGGTCCAAGACGTGACAAATCCAATCGCCGATGACGCCGCCGCCGAACGGCATCCAGCCTCGCCAGTTCCATGGCACCCAAAGCGGCGAGTAGGGACGGAACGGTACCGGTCCGATCCAAAGATCGTAGTCGAGTCCTTTGGGAACATCATGATGCTCGTCCACCTTGGCCAGGTTGGGAATCTGGCAATACACGTTCTTGAAAGCGTCACAACCGGCATGAATGGTATGCACCTTACCGACGGCCCCGGCCCAGACCCACTCGCAAAGCCGACGAATGGAATCGCTGGCATGACCCTGATTGCCGAGTTGCGTGACGACCTTGTATTTGTGGGACGCGGCCATGAGTTCGCGGACTTCATGGACCGAGTGGGCCAGCGGCTTTTCGCAATACACATGCTTGCCCCGCCTCATGGCCTCCATTGCGATGACCGCGTGGGTGTGGTCCGGCGTGCCGATGACCACGGCGTCAATCTCCTTCCCCATCTTGTCGAGCATCACCCGATAGTCGGTGAACCGTTTGGCGTTCGGATACTTGGCGAATTCCTTGGCTGCGTATTTTTCATCCACATCGCACAAAGCCACGAAGTTGTGGCCCAGCCCCGCCACCTCGCCAACATCGGCCCCGCCCCGACTGCCGATGCCAATCCCGGCGACGTTGAGCTTGGCATTCGGGGAAAGGCTTTCCGCACCGCTCAACAGCTTCCCCGGAAGAATGTTGAACAACGCCACGCCCATGCCGGCGCGCTGGATAAACTGTCTTCGGCGAATCCTGACTGATTTGTGCTTGTTCATATTTTGAGACCGGTTGGTGGTTCAGCTTGTTTGTAACATCACATCGCGGTGACTGTATCAGCCTGCCCGAGCGCATCAAGTTAGGATAACTCTCGTCGTGACCTCATCCCAGCCCAACATTGCCGGGCAACGCGGCTTCTCCCTCTCCGCCTCGACCTGCCGCGACAGTGCGCGAGCATGGCGGGATGGGGAGAGTCCGACGCCACCCTCGCCCATCGGATGGGAGA
>CAZNOE010000941.1:0-2715 GCA_964574525.1 uncultured Bifidobacteriaceae bacterium | reverse complement strand
CGATCATCGCCTTGCGCCAGGCTGCTGCGGCCTTCGACGAGCGCGCTCCACCACTTGTCCGTGTAACCGGCGCGCAAGCGGATTTTCTCCAGCAGAAAGTCGTTCTCCACGTCGGCGCCGTGATCGCGGAAGTCCATCGAGCCCGCCACGCCGGGGATGCCTTTGCCATTCTGGATCTCGTAGCGTACGCGCACCGAACCACCGAAGTCCCACTGGTTCATGTAGGGATCATTCTTGCGCAACGCATCGTTGACGAAGCCGGGGAAAGGCGCGGGTGGCGGCGGCGGCGCGTATTGCGCGCAGACCTGGCTGACGGCGGCGAGCACCAGAGCGCTCGTGATGAGGGGCGTGAGTTTTGTTTTCATTAAGAGGTTATTATCGGCGTTCTGAATGTCTGTAATTGATTCAGATCAAGCGGTAGTTAACAGAGTGCGCGCAGCTTCTGGTTTAATGGGGTAGCCGAACGTGAGGGGGCGTTCCAGCAGATCTGCCAACTATCGGACTTTGCCGGGCTGATCTTCGGCTTTTTCTAGTGGTCGTGGACCTCAACGAACTCGATGAAGCGTACGTGGAGCTTTTGTAGCAATCCGGATCTTCCATAAGCGCCTCGCGCTCGATGCCGGACTGCACGCTGCCGGGATGCCAGCATTCTTCTCTGGCCCGATTCGTGCATTGGTTTCTTTTGATTACATGCATGAACTGGATTCATGGGTGGGCGAACCCCTCGACACCAGGCAGCTTATCGCCTTCGTTCAGCTCGGCCGCATTGGCAGTTTCACCGCGGCGGCGCGCGAGTTGCATCTGTCGCAATCTGCCGTCAGCCACTCGATCAAGGCGCTGGAGGAGGCTGTGGGCTGTCGCCTTTTTGACAGACTGGGCAAGAAAGTGGTGCTGACGCAGGCCGGAGAACAGTTGCTCCATCACACGGAAAAAATGTTCCGCGAGATGTCGCTCGCGAAAGCATCGCTCGCGCGCTTGGGCAAGTGGGGATTCGGACGCCTGCGCATTGGCGCGAGTCCGACCGCCTGCCAATACATCGTGCCGGCGGTGCTGCGCGAGTTCAAAGAGTCGTTCCCGGATTATCAGATCGGCATCCAGCCCGGCGATACACCGGTGGTGCTCGAGGCGCTCCGGCAAAACCGCATTGACCTCGCGCTCTCCCTGGAGCCGCAACGCACGGACGGGTTGGAAGTGCATCGGTTGTTCGAAGATGAACTCCATTTCATCGTCGCGCCGCAGCATCCGTGGGCGGCGTCGCGCCGGGCCGAGCGGGAGGACATTCCGCGCCAGAACTACATTCTCTACGACCGCACGAGCCGGACGTTTCAACTGGTGGACGAATATTTCCGCGCCGAACGGATGGTGCTCAACACGGTCATGGAACTGGGCAGCATGGAGGCGATCAAGGAACTCGTGAAACTCGGCCTGGGCGTCAGCATTCTCGCGCCGTGGATCGCGCAGGAAGAAATCAAGGAAGGCTCGCTGGTGGCAGTGCCTGTCGGGCGGCGTAAATTAAGTCGCCACTGGGCCGTAGTGTATCCGCGCGGCAAACGACTCGGACTGGCCGAGGAAACTTTCATCAGCCTCTGCCGGTCTGTGACGGAGAACTTGCCCAAGGAAAGCAATGGTGGGTGCGAAGGTGTCCGCAGGCCGCCAGGACGGGCGCCACGTGCGGTCGGCTGATCATTTTTCAGCATCGAGGTCCTTCTTCTGACGATCCTCATTCGCCGGATGCACACCCAGCATCCCCGAACACGCGGCTGCGGAGGGTTTTGCAAAGCCCCGAGCGCAAAATATGCAAAGCAATCGCCAAGCAATGTAGAGCAATCTCGCGGGGTAATCAGGACCTTGTGACGTATGGGAACGGGGGAACATGCGATTGGCGGGCGGACGGCGACCTGTTGGAACGTGGCCGTGGCGGGAATGGGTGGGCCGGCTGCCGGCGCAGAGAAAGGCAGCCATTGTCGCGGGTGTTATTCTGACAAGACGCTGGCGAAGACAATCGCCGCAGGGAATGAGGTTCGTCTTTTCATGCACGAAGCCAGACTCGCGGCGACTGCACGCAAGACCCACACTCGCGCCAGTTGCCACCCGGCCTTACCCTCCAACCACCCGGATGAAGTGTCGCCGGCGTCTGCGAGACTCTCGCCTTGGTTCTTCTTCGGGCCGGGGGACGCTCCGCCCGTTGCCCATCGTTTCCGCGATCGTGTCCTGTCAGGCACGCTTGACTTGGAGGCCCAGCATGAATGATCCAAATACACTGCAAGAGTTCATCAACCTGACCAAGGGAATCGAGTACCTCATAGCGTTACTCTTCCTGCTTGTGTTCCCGATCTTCTGGAGGCTGCTGAACAAGGAGAAAGACCCATAACACACTCAAATGCGCTGCACGTCCATTGCCATCATAACCTCGTTCGCCCTCCGCCTGACGGGCGCTGAACCGGCCAATGACCAGGGGAAACTCATCAAGCCGCAATCCGCCGTCGTTCAGAATGGTCGTTGTTCGGACTGCCACACTTGCTCCAATCCTACGAAGAAGGACCCCTGCTTGGTTCCTTGTCCACGCTTTACTCCGGGTCGGGGACCGGAAGTGGTCTTGATAGACCAGCTTTCCAGCCAGTACGTACCGGTCGTATTCGCGCACAAACTACACGCGCAGATGACGGAGATGAGCGGCGGCTGCGCCTTGTGTCACCATTTCAATCCTTCGCACAA
>CAZNOE010000940.1:0-2718 GCA_964574525.1 uncultured Bifidobacteriaceae bacterium | reverse complement strand
GCCTGTCGTGTAATTTGATTGTGCCGTTCCGGGGATTTCGTGGTCAATTCACAAGTCCGATCATCACGCCTGAACGGTTCCTGTGGCTTTGGAAATTGGAACGGCAGCGGCCAATCAGAACTTCGTGACCATTTGATCTTTGTTGACCCGGGGAGAATTGTGGACAGCCTGTTTGCGGCACAATGAAACAGCGTTCCCCCATCAGGCTGGGTATGAGACGCTCCGTGAGCGTGCCAATGTTCGTCGGCATTTGGCTGATGTGCGGCGGGCCGCTGCTCCGAGCTGCGGAGGAACCGCCGTTCGGACTCGACCACCGAATTCCGTGGACCACCTCCCGCGTGATCGGCACACCTGAACCGCCGTTGCCGTACACCGTTGAAAAGATTTTTACGAACATCACCTGGCAACAACCGATCTTCCTCACCGAGGAGCCGGGAACAGATCGGTTGTTCGTCATTCAACAAAATGGGGAGACCAACAGACCGGCGCGAGTCCTCCGCTTGCATGATGACCCGAGCACCGATCAGGTTGAAACCTTTCTCGCGGTCAGCAATCGGCTTGTTTACAGCTTCGCGTTTCATCCCGGCTATCGCACCAACGGCTACATTTACTTGTTCAGCAATGGGCCAACGTCCGAGACGAACCGCTTGAATCGCATTGCGCGCTTCACGGTCGGGCGCCAGCCGCCGCAACGGTGCGATCCCGAGTCGGAGCACGTGATTATCGAGTGGCGCTCGATGGGCCACGACGGCGGCGGGCTGGTGTTTGGGCAGGATGGGATGCTCTACATTTCCAGCGGGGACGGATCGAGCGATTCGGATGACTGGGTCACCGGCCAGGACCTGAGCGATCTAAACGGCGGCATCCTGCGCATCAATGTGGACCGTTCGGACGGAACGCAACCTTACTCCGTGCCCAAGGACAACCCGTTCATCGGATTGAAAGACGCCCGGCCAGAGAACTGGGCCTACGGTCTGCGCAATCCCTGGCGACTGACGATTGACCAAAAGACCGGTCAAATCTGGGTCGGCGGCAATGGCCAGGACTTGTGGGAAACCGCCCATCTGGTGCGGCGCAGCGAAAATTACGGCTGGAGCTTGTATGAAGGCAGCCACGCGTTTTACCTCAATCGCAAGCCCGGCCCGACGCCCGTCGTGCTGCCGACGATTGAACACAGCCACTCCGAAGCGCGGTCGTTGACTGGCGGTGTGGTGTACTATGGCGATGAGCTTTCCGAACTCGCCGGCGTTTACGTTTACGGCGACTACTCAACCGGAAAAATCTGGGGCACGCGCCATGACGGCAAGCGCGTGACGTGGCAACACGAGCTCGCCAGCACGGAAATGCTGATCACTGCCTTCGCGGTGGATCATCGCGGGCGACTGTTGATCGCCGATCACGCGGGAAATATTTTTCGTTTGGTCCGGACACCGAAGCAAACCACCACGGCAAAATTTCCGACGCGGCTCAGCGAAACCGGTTTGTTCCTTTCCACCAAAGCGCATCAGGTGCAGCCCGGTGTGGTTCCGTATTCGGTGAACGCGCCAGGTTGGGCGGATGGTGCCTCGGCGGAACGGTTCATCGCCCTGCCGGGCGACACCCGCATTGGTTACGCTTCATCAGAAGGTTGGAATTTCACCAACGGCGCGGTGCTGGTCCAGACTCTTTCGTTCGAGCGCGAGGCCGGCAACCCGACCTCACGTCAGAGGATCGAGACGCGGCTGCTCGCCCGTCAGAGTGGGCAATGGGCTGGATACTCCTATCGTTGGAACGACGCGCAATCCGACGCCACGCTGGTCCAGAAAACTGGCGAGGAGAAGGAATTCGCCATCCATGACCGGCGCGCTCCCGGCGGAATGCGGCGACAGGTCTGGCACTTTCCCAGCCGGGCCGAATGCAGCGCCTGTCACAGTCGCGCTGCCAATTTCGTCCTCGGTGTGACGGAATCGCAGATGAACAAGATGCACGATTACGATGGGGTCAAGGACAACCAGTTGCGCGCGTGGGAACACCTCGGGCTGTTCACCAATGCGCTCCCCAAGCATCCGGCGGAATTGACGAAACAGGCCGACCCTTACGACTCCACCGAGAACCTTGAGGCCCGGGCGCGTTCGTATCTCCATGCAAACTGTTCGGTCTGCCACGTCGGCGCGGGCGGCGGCAACTCGAGGATGGTCCTCAGTCTCGGCACGAAGTCTGAAGAAATGAATGTCATTGGCGCGCGGCCGCAACACGACACTTTTGGCATTGCCAACGCCATGTTGATTGCGCCCGGTGACCCTGACCGCTCCATTCTTTACCAGCGATTGTCGCGTCGTGGCCGTGGTCAAATGCCTCCGGTCGTGATCACGACGCTAGATGAACAAGCCATTGCGCTCTTTCGCGATTGGATTCGCGCCATGAAACCAGAGCATCAATTCGTTCGCGATTGGAAGCTGGAAGACCTTTTGCCGTTGCTGGACAAGATCAAAGCGGGTCGCTCCTTCGAGGCCGGCCAAGCCGCGTTCAAGCAGGCAGGTTGTGGCCAATGCCACCGGTTTGTTGGGGAAGTTGGCAGCGTTGGCCCTGATTTGACGGGCGTGGGGAAAAGGCTGTCGTTGCGCGATCTGCTGGAATCAACTGTTCTGCCCTCAAGGGTCATCGCGGAAGGTTTTGCGGCGAGCGAGATCGAAACGAAATCCGGCGAGATCACCAATGGTCGTGTCGTGCGCGAGGACG
>CAZNOE010000939.1:0-2719 GCA_964574525.1 uncultured Bifidobacteriaceae bacterium | reverse complement strand
GAAAATCGGCTCGGCCATTTGCGCCAGCGCTGCCACCGAAAGATTTCGAATGAACCAATATCCCGTGATGCAGCACTCGGGAAAAATGATCAGGCGCACGTTTTGCCGCGCGGCCCGCTCCACGAACGCTTCGATCTTGCGGAAGTTGGCGTCCTTGTCGCCAGGCCGGCTCTCGAACTGCACTGAGGCCACCCGGAGGGTTCGTTGGTCTTTCGCGGCGCCTTTCATGGCTTCATCACTCAATGTGTCAAAGTCTCCTCGCAAAGTGAACTTGCCGCGCGACTTCCACAAAGCCGCACGCGGGATACAGATGCTGGCCGGCTTCGTTTTGCGCCATCGTTTCGATCATGGCGTAGGCCAGACCTTCGCGGCGGAAATAATCCAACGCGTGCTCGATGAGCCGGCGTCCCAGGCCTTGACCGCGGAACTCCGCCGTGACGGCGAGGTTCGGAATCCGGCCCTTGCTGCTCTCGCGATCCACGCGCGTGCTGATGTAGCCGGCGATGCGGCCCTGAGCTACGGCCACGAAGACACCGGTGGGGTTTGCCGCGACGTCTTCATCAATGTGACGCGCTTTGCGCCAGCGCCAGTCGCGTCCGTGCAGGACGCCCAGCGCGGCCTCGACGTTTTGTTCGAGCGTCACGCCGGCAAACGCTTCGACCGTCAACTGTTTTATCCCTGCCAGATCCTCAGGCTCGTAGGCGCGGATGTTGATGTCCTTCATGGTGAAGTTCTCGCTGCTCCGGCTTCAGCGGCCCGGCGCGTCGCGCGCATAAACCAGTTTTCCGTCAAGGTATGTCCGCAGGACTTGCGTGCGCGGAATGGCGTCCACGGCGCAGGTCAGCAGGTCCGTGTCGAGCACGATGAAGTCCGCCAGCTTGCCAGCTTCGAGCGAGCCGGTGTCCCTTTCGCGGAACAGCAGCCAGGCGTTGTTCGCCGTGTAGAAGCGGATGGCCTGCTCGCGGGTCAACGCTTCCTCCGGATGCAACGCGCCGTCGAAGTCTTTGGCGTGGCGCGTGGTGGCGACCCACATCGCCAGGAAAGGATGATAAGGATTGATGCCCCGCAGCGCGCCGATTTTCTGCATGTGGTCCGAGCCACCGCCGATGATGACGCCCGCCTCAAAGAGACTGTGCAACGGCTGGAACCAGCGCAGCCGTTCGTCGCCGAACTGCTTCATCAACGTGCGTGTGTCCAGATAGAGCCAGGCCGGCTGCATATCCACGACCACACCGAGCCGCGCCATTTGCTGTACCGCCTCGCGGCTCATGAAGTTCGCGTGCGTGATGCAGGGCCGTGTCGGGCGAATCGGCCGGGATCGCGCCACGTCCTCGTAAACATCGAGCAACGTCTGCACCGCACCGTCGCCGACCGAGTGCGCGGTGAATTGCAACCCGTTCTCGACGGCGGCTTCGACGATGGGCCGCAGCCGTTCCTTGGGAATGAACAGCACGCCGCGATAATCCGGGTCGGTAATCGCATACATCTCGCTCACGCCCCACGGTTGCCGCAGATAGGCGCTGCCCGTCAACATGCCGCCGTCCAGAAACGTCTTGATGCCGATGATGCGCAGCAGCGGATCTTTCTCGCGGAACAACCGATGCTCCGCCACGCGCCGGATGGCGGCTTGAATTTCGGAGAGCGGCCCCGCCGTATCAATGTGATGAGAGATCGCCACGCGCACTGTCAATCCGCCCTCCGCGCGCAACTTCGCGTAGAGCGGCAGCACGTCGGGATTCGCGTTGCGGTCGCCGATGCTCGTGATGCCGACAGAGTTGTAGTCTTTGAACAACTGTTTCAAGCGCTCAACTTTCTGGCTTGGGCTGGCCTTGGTCGCGTCGTCGTCCTCAGGCGTCTTCACGTATTTGGCGAAGTTCCGCAGGATGCCGGTCGGCTCACCTTGCGCGTCCTTCTCGATGCGGCCCGCCACGCCTTCGGGAATTTTGAAATCCCGATCAATGCCGCTGAGTTTCAGCCCCAGGCTGTTGAATGAGGCGTCCGGGCCGGTGCGAAAAATCACCGGATGCTTCGGCGCGGCGGCGTCGAGTTCAGCGCGCGTGGGATACCGCTGTTCCCGCAAGCGGGTGATGAAGACCTGCTGCAAGACAATCCAGCCGCCTTCCGGAACGGCCTGCGCCAGCGCGCGAAAGTAAGCCAGCACGTCCGCGATGGATTCCATCGCCGGAATCTCGTGATCGAACTCCGTCAGCGCCGCGCCGAGCGGATGCGTGTGCGAGTCCATCAGGCCGGGCAGAACCATCTTGCCCGCCAAATCGATCAACTCGGTGTGTGGTCCTTTGAGCCGCAGGGTTTCTTCGTCAGTGCCGACGCGCAGGATCAGGCCGTTCTTGATGGCCATTGCTTGCCGCACGGAAAAATCCCGATCAACGGTCACAACTTTGCCGTGATGCACAATCAAATCGGCCTCTTGCCCGCCGTGCTCGCGCACCGTCGCGGCAGGCGCGAGCAAGGCCGTGGCGAGAGTCGAGAGGGTGAACAAAGCAGCGAGCAACCTGCACCTTGGCCCGCGCTTCTCCTGGACTGCGAATCTCATTGAATTCACATGGTTAGCGAACCAACCGCTTCGGAAGCGGAGCAATGACGTAAGAAACTGAAAAGGCAACCACATCTGCATATCAACAACTTGCACGTCTAGTTTCTCAGGAGCGAACCAATCGCCTGCTGGCGAACCCTCTCGCGGAAGAAACAAAAGCGCTTG
>CAZNOE010000938.1:0-2720 GCA_964574525.1 uncultured Bifidobacteriaceae bacterium | reverse complement strand
AGTTTCTCGTGGGCGTCAGACTGCGCTCATTGGATTCCGCAGGGCCGATCAGGGAGTAGCGACCCTTGCAGACCTCACCTTCCACGATGCCACCGCGGTGCGGACCGGAATGCGTTGAATATTCTCATGGTCGCTTCAGCGTGGCCTTGCCCAAACCGAATTCGGCGGCTTCGGCAACGATCCGGAAATCCGCGCCCGCATTCTGCGAGTTAAGGAAGCGTGCAGCGTCGAGTTTGAAGCTCGCCGTTTTCCAGCGCTTGTCTCCGGCCAGCGCGATCTTCCCGCTGTGGCTGTAAGCCCCGCTGAACGCCGCGCTCGTATCGCTGCCGTCGAACTCCACGCTCAACTGACCCGGAGCGGCGTCGAAATACTCGACCTCGATCGTCGCGTTCATCACACCATCAGCCTTGAACGAATCGTCCACGCGGAAATAGATGTAGGAGCCGTGGCCGCCTTTGAATGGTTTGGCGAACCACCCTTTTCGCCCCTGCATTTCCTGGACGGTGTTTTTTCCGTCTTCTGCGGCGACAAGTGCCAGTCCTTTGTCCGCCTTCGCATCGCTCGCGGTTGCTGAAATATCCCTGGCATTGTTGAACGAACCCTTCGGCCACGCCGGTTTCCAGCCTTTCTTAAACAGCTCGGAATATTTCCGCGTCAACTTGATGTATTGGCGGCCATATTCCTTCGATTCGGCGATGTCTGTGCCTTCGTGGAATTCGTTCCACGTCTCGATCATGACAAAGTTCGAAGGCCGGCGAAGGAACTTGAGCCAGCTTTCCTCGTAGAACTTTCCGTTCTCGCGCTCACGCACGAGCGGCGCGCGCCCCGGCACCGCCGAGTGATCATAGCCAGGTCCAATTTCACCAATTCCCGGATTCTTGAACGCCAGCGCGCCACCCCAAGCGCAGGTGCTGTCGCCTTTGACGCCCCACGAATCCTGCGGCGCAAACCACGGCACGCGTCCGCCGAATTCCTTCGGGAACTCCGCCTTGGTATAGTCAACGAAACTCTGGTCCCACTTCTTCGCGAAAGCCGAGGCGTAGAGCAACACGATCGGTTTGCCGTCAATCATCGCCCAGTGCTTGGGCGGAATGCAGGAGAAAAAGTCGCGGACGGTGCCGTAGAAAAACTTTTTGCCGTAGTCGGTGGTCAGGTCCGCGTGGTAGCCCCAGTGATTCCATTGCAGCGTGCTTGTGTCGTAGAACAGGGCGATACTCGGAGGCTTTTTGCCTTCCCCCAGCAATTCCTCGCGCGCCTCCACGAGCGGTTTCAGCCCGGCAAAGCTCCAGTGCAGCCCCGCTTGGGGATCATGTTCCGCTGGTGAACCCCAGAACACCATCAACGCCACGTCAATGCCCGCCACCTCCATGTCGGCCAATTGCTTTTTGTGCCAGCGGACGGACTTGTAGGAGAAATCCTCCAGCGTCGGCGGATGCGTCGTCAGCGCGTCCGTGCCGTCGCCATCAATGATGTGTTCCTTGGTGTAGATGTCGTACCAATAGAAAAAATATGTTCCGACGATGCGGTCCTTGGCGGTGAAGGTCCTGGTCTCGACAAAGTCCTTCGTGGTCAGATTAACGTGACGTCCGAAGGCAGACGGGATCTCGTGCTCGCCGGCATACGCGTCGAAGATGCCGACAGCAAGAACGAGCGCAAGCGTCTGCTGACTGAAGCTGTTGGTCTTGGTCATGGATTTCTGATTGGCATATCAGAACTTGACCTGCATGCGAAAACATTTAGCCAAACGAAGATCCGGCGCTGCATCGAGGGCGGAACTCATTCCGCTTCATCTCGCTTCGCGCCCAACCCGGGCCACGTTCAGTGCGCCCGTTGTGGCTCGGCGTGGTAGCCGTGCTCCACCGCGGTGCTCGAAGACCGCCCTGGCTTCTCGCTGCGCGGTGCAGCAAGTTGAGAACGCTGCTCCTCGTCAAACCGCGCCACTTCCTTCTGCAACATATAGGAAATCATGAACAGCCCGAGAAAGATCACGCCTACCGGAAAAGTGAGATACCACGACACAACGTAGCCCACCGGAAGGATACCGGTCACGAACAGGATTCCGGCAACAAGGTTGAGCGTCGCTACCGTCAGAAGGACTTTGGTCAGTTTTGACATAACACAAGATACATTATTTGTTTGACGCGTCCAAAGTGCCAGTATCCAAGGCCGCGCGGCTCGCCGGTTTTTGGCAAACCTAAACCATTTTTTTGGCGAGAGGATTCTGTTGTCCACAAACGGCCCGCTGTCTGGTAACTATCCGCTGCCGTGGGCGCGCAGCGAAAAGAACAACGCAGGTTCGGCGGGAGATTATTTCCCATCGGGGCACTGGTCGGCGGAGGGGCCGTGCTCGGCGCGGCGCTGATTGTCTCGACGGCCCGGCGGCAGCACGGAACAACCGCCGTGAAGAACGCGGAATTGGACGCGGTTACGTTTGCTGCTTATGGCACGTCACCGACTTGCAAGTCCTGTCACGAGGAAGCCTTTCACAATTGGGAGCCCTCTCATCACGCGTTGGCCGAGCGCAAAACGGACGCAGCCCTGGATAAAGTCGCGTTTGACCCACCGTGGCGCATATCACACGGCTCCCAACATTCCGAGGCCCGATCGGTGGACGGCAGGTTCCAACTCATCACGCAAGGTTTGCCCGGGACGAATCAGCCGTTCGACATCACGCGGGTCATCGGTGTTGATCCTCTGCGTCAGTTCCTGATTCCCGCCGC
>CAZNOE010000937.1:0-2721 GCA_964574525.1 uncultured Bifidobacteriaceae bacterium | reverse complement strand
GGCGTGCCCTTGATGAGCACCTGGAACTGATTGATGGCGAGAAAATCGTTTTCCTTGAGCCGGTCTTTCTCCCAGGCGATGAAGTGGACCGTGATGTCCTGGCCGGCGCGCGGACCGTCCGCCACGGTGACGCGCACGCCGGTCTGGAGGCGTTGGGTGAAATTGCGGTTCAGTTCCAACAGCCCGCGTCCGTCCGCTTTCAACAACTCGCGGATGGCCCGGTCAATTGTCAGATCGTCCAGCCACTCGTCGCCTTGCGCGTCCTTGTTGATGCGGCGGATGGCCGCTTTCAAGCGCGGTTCAAGGATCGTCTCGCGGAAACTGGTGCGGAACGTCTTGGCGGGGTATTCCAAATTGCCTTGAACATAATCCCAACCCATCGCGACAAGTTGAACGAGGAGCGGGCGCTCGACCACCGTGAACTCGTTCGGGTCGTCACGCTCCAGGTCAACTTCTGGGATGGGCGAAGTCGGCATTGCCGGGATTCTTCACAAATGACCAGACCAACGCGACTCGAAAATGGAACGCGCGCTCGGTCTAAGTCAGCAGAGACTGGTTGCCGATGACAGGCTTTCCCATCAGCCAATACTCCTCGTCATCGAGCATCAGCGGAGCGTTCACAATTACGTTGTACCCAAAGCCGCTGTAGAATTTGATTCTGGTGGAAATGGCTTGAAGCTGAATTCTTGTGCAATCGAATTGGCGCGCCATCGTGTCGGCGAACCGCATCATCACTGGGCCGACGTTTTTTCCCTGATGCTTCTGATCTACCGCGATCTCGTCAATGAAGAGACATCCGGATTCCCGGTGAGTCAGACTCAAGAATCCGAGAATCTCATCCGCTTTTTCCAACACATACGTGCAATGGCGCTGTCCGCCCGTTTTCATTTCAAAATACCGGTCGCTCCACGTAACACGGTCAATCGAAGCCAGCCCGCTGACCACTGGCGGCCTCTTCAGATGCGCTTCGCTCAAGAGGCGCAGGTGAACGTTCAAGCCCTTCTTCTTTTGTGGAGACTCCGGGCCGCCGGCGTCGAGCCGGTTGTTGGGAATCTCGCTCAAGAGGAAGAATGCGCGATCAACATCCTCCACGGCCAATCCCCACATGGTGGGGATGAACGTGCTCCCGCGCTTGAGCACCAGCGAGTAGGTGCAAACGCCCGCCGCACCGTGCCGCAGCACTTCCGCCACGCACTTCGTCATCATCCGTCCCGAGTGCGTCGCGCCGTCGAAGATCAAAACATTCTGGCCACGGATATCCTTGGCCGGGTCTTCTGTCGAAAAGCGAACCTCAAGCGTCTTGTCACGAACCTCAATGGGCACCACCGAGACAGTTTCGACCAACTTGGGATGATGATCCCTGGCCAGATCGAGAAGTTCATCAAGCAACGCCTTGCCCGAGCGGGTCAAGGGACACCAAAGTGTCGGCACAGCGTCGAGTTGCTCCAAACGAATCAGAAAGTCCCGGAGGTACGCCGAGACTTCTTCTTTGCCGAGGAAATAAGTGACCATATCAAACGAGCACGGGACACAACACCTCCCGTCCGCCAGCCGAAACCCGGAATGCAGATCGCCGGAGTCAGCAACGCCCCAACTCAGCCGCGGCCCACGCGCCCGGAAACGATCGGATGCTGCTCAACGGCCTGCCCGAGCTGCTCATAATAGCAATCGCTGCACGCTTCGCCCTTGGGGGTCGGTCGTTTGCCCGTGATCGTCTCCTGCAACACCACGCCACAGTACGGACAGCGTTGCTGTTCCGCTTCCATCCGCGTCAGGAGGTCGCGATTCTGAATGAGTTCTTTAAGCGTAATCGCCACAAGTTTTGGCCTCAAACACTGCTGTTTTTACGCCAATGCGCGCTCAACTAATGAGTTCCGCAAAAAAGTGTCAACTACATTTTGCACGCTCCATTGGCCCGCCCACAATAACGCATCCGCAACAATTCTCAAGCCGCAGTGAGCTTGACCCGCACGCGGCCGGTCAGCGGGTCGTGCGCGAGGCCGCGTTTGAGGGAGTGGAGTTTGGAAAGTTGCGATTCTTCAGCGGCGATCCGCGCGTCCCATGAGTCAAGACAATCAACCAGCTTCTCCTGCTCCGGCTTGGACGGTGTCGCGACCAACAGGTCGGCAAGAATCTGCGAGCTCAAGTTTTTCTGGCTGCCCTCATTGCTCAGGCGACGCAATCGCTCGTATCCATGTGCGAAGTAGTGAAACAGGAATGGTGTCACTACCGTGCCGCGAGGGAAGAAAGCCAAACAAGCTTGGTTGATTGCGGCGTCGATTGCGAGCAACGCGACCCGTCCGCGCGTGACACCCTCGCCGTAAATGGCCATGAGCAAAGTGCCTCTGGGAATGAGGCGCGCTGCTGAATGTGCCAAACCTTGCTCAGTGATTGCTTCCTCGGCCTCGCTGATCGGCGCGTAGTTGATTTCGGCTGTCTTGACCCAAGGAATTGACCCGTTCCAGAAGCGCGGGTTGCCCCGGTCTGGCGTTCCGCCGGTTTTCATGTCGCAGAGGTCGCCGAGTTTGAAAACTTCCCAAGCGCTCGGGATGCGTCCGACGGGAGAATCTTGGAATTGTTCGGGGTGGCGGCCGGGGTCGCGGAGGTGGCCGTGTTCGTCGAGGCCGCGGGTAAGGAGGTCGTGGAGCAGACCGGCCTTCACCTGCCTTAGAGCTTGTTTGAAAACTCAAAAATGTCGAATGAATCTGAAGATTTAGCTGT
>CAZNOE010000936.1:0-2722 GCA_964574525.1 uncultured Bifidobacteriaceae bacterium | reverse complement strand
TTTCGCCCTCTCCCCCCTCCACCCCCCTCTCTGCAAGCTCGCGGGGTGAGGGGGGAGTTTTGGAGGGGGGAGAGGGCCACAAAAAATCCGGCAGCGCGCTGGACTTCGACCAGATCGCGCGCATCTCCGGCACGAAAGTCATTTTAATGGGCGTGACCCATTTGCATGAGTTGACGCAGGCCCTGTTAACGCGCGGCCTGTCGCCGGAAACGCCGGTGGCCATCGTGCAATGGGGCACGCTGGCGCGGCAAAAGACCATCGAGGGCACGCTCGGCACCATCGAGAAACTCGCGGCGAGCCAACATATCACCCCGCCGGCGCTGACCGTCATCGGCGACGTGGTCAAGCTGCGCAAGAGACTGAATTGGTTCGAGCGCCGCCCGCTGTTCGGCCAGCGCATTGTCGTGACGCGCGCGCGCGATCAAGCGGCGGAGTTCACGAGCCGATGGTCCGAACTCGGCGCGGCGGTGCTGGAGATTCCATGCATCAAGATCGCCCCGCCGACTCAGCTTGCCACGATCGCCGACGCGCTGCTGGAATTGAACTCCTACGATTGGCTTGTCTTCACTAGCCCGAACGGCGTCACCACGTTTTTCGAATTTTTCTTCAAAGCCTTCAAAGACCTGCGCGACATCGGCGGAGTGCGCATCGCGGCGGTGGGACCGGGCACGGCGGCAAAATTAGCCGAGTTGCATCTGCAAGTGGACTTGATGCCCGAGGAAGCGCTTGCAACGAAAATCGCGGGAGCGTTCGCCAAATTCGAGAGCATGGACAACTTGAGAGTTTGCCTGCTGCGCGCGGAAGTCGCGAATCCCGAATTGCCGCAGGCCCTCGAAGCCCTCGGCGCCATCGTGGACGACATCCCCTGCTACAAAACCGTGGCTGAAACGGAAGACGTCACGGGGCACGCGGCAAAGTTGCTCGAAGGCGGCGCAGATTGGATAACATTTACCAGCGCTTCAACCGTCGAGCATTTTCACGCGCGGTTCGATCTACCGTCGCTGCTGAAAAAATTCCCGCGGACGAAACTCGCGTCCATCGGGCCGGAGACCAGCAAGGCGATTCAGGCCTTGGGTCTGGAGCCGACGGTCGAAGCGAAGCAATACACCGTCGAGGGATTGGCGTTGACGTTGTTGAAGAGCGCCGGCCGAAAAAGTTAGAACGGGTACCAGAATAAGCTTCCGAAACGAACCCACCCCTGACCCCTCCGGCAGTTCATTCCGGCAATCAGTCCAGAGTTTCCATGCTCATGCCCGGCGCTGCCCCCTTCACAGTCGCTTTTTTGACCGCATGTTCCAGATCGAGAGTGCGATGAACAGCGCGCCTTGGAGCAACAGAACGCCCAGCCAGCCCCAATGCAGGATGAGCAGACCTACAACCGACAACGCCACGCTGATCAGCGCCAAGAGCCAGCCGCCGCTGTATTCCGCCTCGCCCACCCGATGGTAGAAGATGGCGCAACAGAGAACGATCAGCAGACTGAAATAGGGCATCGTTGAGTTGCCGACCGGATTGACCGTGGCCGGCCCACCCAGATTGTGACGGACCCAAAGCCCAGATGTCACGCGCGGTATTACTTCGCCGTGCCCTTGAAGAGCCGTTCGATTTATTGCAATCCCACAAAATGCATCCCAAACCGAATCCACAGCGGAATCGTCACCAACCCGACGACTGATGTGCCGATCACGACGCGCATCGCCGTGGCTGGATCACCTTGATAATGGCGGGCCATGATGATGGGAAACACCGCCGCCGGCATCGCAGCTTCAAGCACGATCACGCGCTTTAGTTCGACTGACGCCGGCAGGTATTTCGCAAGCAGCAGAAACAAAATTGGCAAGAGGCCGATGCGCAGCAACACCGCCGTCCCAATCACGCGCCAGCCCGAGGCGGAATGAAACTCGTGCAGATGATCGGCGACGACGGCGCCGATGAGAATGAGCGCCATGGGAATGGCACATTGTCCCAGCCAATGCACGGCAGTCAGGACGACCTTGGGCACGAGCGTGTCCCAGCCCAGAGCATTGAGCGCGACCGCCAGCGCGATGGCCACGAGCGGCGCGTTCACGATCTTGCGCCAGTCCCGCCATACGCTGCCACCGGTCAGCAACGTCACGCCCAACGTCCAGAGGCCCATTTCCACGCCGACGTTGTGCAAAAAAAGTACGCCAGCGGTTTCCTTGTCAAACAACAGCAGCGCGAGCGGCAGGGGCACATAGCCGTAGTTGTACATGCCGACGCTGACCGCGAAGGTCCGTTCTGCACGCCGCTCCGTCAGTCCGTGCAGGGGTCGGGCAACCAGCGCCAGCAGGACGCCGAGGGCCATCGTGCCGAAGCCGACGACCGGGGCGAGAACAAGATTGCTCAACCGGGACAGCGCCGGATTGCCAATGGCAGCATCGAGGATCAGGCATGGCAGGAGCAAATTGATGTTGACGCGCAGCAGACTCTGGTCGGCCTCCTCGGTGAGCCAGTTCAATTTGCGGATGACTAACCCGACGACCGCGATGCCGAACACCGGCACCACTGCGCCCAGGACCGTGAGGAATTCACTCATGCCGCGCAGAGCAAGTGGCAGAAACCACTGCGGCGGTCAACGCGCTTTGCTCTCAAGGAAGTGGGCCAGCGCACATTCAGACTCGATTCGCTGAATCTCCCGCAGCAAACGCACCCGCTCGTCGGACGCCGGCAAGTCCGTCGCAGCTTCGCACGCGTCCACGAA
>CAZNOE010000935.1:0-2723 GCA_964574525.1 uncultured Bifidobacteriaceae bacterium | reverse complement strand
CGCAACTCGTCGGTGGTCTTGGATTGATCCAGATTTTCCAGTCCTTCGTCCAGCAACCGTTCCAGTTCCGGTGTCATCACGACTTCCATCCCCTGACGGCGGGCCTGATGTTCGCGCAACGCTTCCGATACCACTTCATCCGACCCTTGGTAGCCGGCGCTTTGAACCAACTCAGCCACGTAGTCTTCGAGGCTTCGGGGCAAGGCGATGTTCATGGCCTCACGATAATTCCCGGCAAAAATGTGTCAACCGGCAATCTGGCATCCAGAGCGGAGCGCGGAATTTATTCCGCTTCAACGTCCGAAGGTTTGGCAACGTGAGAACATTCTCCGGCCCCAAGCACGGTCGGGCGACGAAGCGGAATAAATTCCGCGCTCCTCCGACCTCCGACCTCAGTTTTCAGCTTTCTGCTTTCAGTTTTTCCCTTATTGCTTTCTGCCTTCGGCCTTTGAAACCAGCGGGAGCACTGGCGGCAGCATGAAAGCGGATCGCCGTCGGGGCAAGGCGGCAAGGAGAGAAAATTTGGCTTCGGCTTTTGACCTTTTGGTGCAACGGCAATAATAAAGCACGATACTACTGACCCGTTCACGCTCGACTGATGCCGAGCGTGATACTGTTCGGCTTCACTATTGCGAGGGCCTGTGGTCGTCGATGAAGTCGGAAGGATCAATGATGCCATCGAGCTTCATCAACTCGAATGCTGCGGTTGTGTCCGCTTGGCTTATCGGTGGACGCCGTTTGCCATCAAGACCCTTCACAGCTCCATAATAACCATTCCCTACATCATGCGGCCACAGATCAGCCGGATCAGCCGGTTTGTTACGCATCTCAAAGTGGAGGTGCGGGTGGGACGTAAGTCCAATTACGCCGATGATGCTGCCCTTGGTGACGGCAGATCCCTCTTGGTAAGAGAAGTCGCTCTCATTGCCGAAAACTCCACCACGGTTCGCAACACCTGCAATCTTGTCAGGGGCGATATGGACATAGATGCTGTCCACAGAGTCACCGTTGAGAAGCCAGTGTCGTATCACCATCACATAACCAAGTGAGGCAGGGTTGGCCAGCCTGGTGGTTATGATTCTTCCGTTCGCTACGCAGAGGACGTTAGAACCTACATCATCGGCGTCGCATCCCTTGTTCCAGTCTTCGCCGGGATGCAGGCCATCCCCGTCTACACTATCGGGATAGTAACTGGCGACATCTTGTGCATTTCGCCATCCGGTAACACCAACACAAGGCTCGTGGCCGCGATTAGGTTCCGCACGCGGATGGGCAGGATAGAGGTCGTCCTCGTTCCTTTCCGGGGTGATTTGCTCTGGTATGCCGTCGGGAACAATCGGTTTGCCATTTACATCGTATCCGCCATTCCCGATTGGATAATCAAATTCGTAGGCAGGCAGAATGCCCGTGGGAAGATAGGTCGTCCTGTAGAATGTCTGTTGGGCAGGGGTGGTGTCGGTTATCTCCGTTCCAACGGTGCTCGCGTCAAAATCAATCAGCGGAAACCATTCCCGCAATGTAGTTGTCCACGAAACAAGACACCGGGCGCCGATGTCAGTGGTTGCGAACACAAACGAGAATCGACCGGCTCCACTGGCGCCCAGGTTCCTTATCACGTGACGTCCATTGGCACCATCATACTGATAATCGGGAAGTGTCTGCAAAGCAGCATTGTGCAGCGGTTGTGGCATGCCTTGAATCTTGATCGTCACGTAATCGAGAGTCCCCGACGAATACCCCGTTACGAACACGTTGCCACTGCTGTCCACCGCCACGGCGGAGGCTTCGTCATAATCGTTCCCCGGCCCAGTGTAACGATTGGTCCACAACGGCACGCCCGCGCTCGAATAAGCAATGGTCGCGTAATCGAGAGAACTGCCCGTTACGAACACGTTGCCGCTGCTGTCCACCGCCACGGCGCGGGCACTGGCACCGAGGTTCCCCAGACCTCCGTTGTAACGATTCGTCCACAACGGCACACCCGCGTTTGAATATTTGATTGTCGCGTAGGCGAAATAACCGCCGACGCCGGACGATTCTCCGGTAACGAATACGTTGCCGATCCCGTCCACCGCAATGGCGCTGGCGGCATCCCAAATGTTCCCTAGCCCATTGTATCGGTTGGTCCAGAGCGGCACGCCCGCGTTTGAATATTTGATCGTCGCGTAATCGGAAAAACCGTCGCTGCCAGACGAAGAACCCGTGACGAACGCATTGCCGCTGCCGTCTACCGCCACGGCGTAGGCAGAGTCCTGGCCGTTCCCCGGTCCGTTGTAACGATTTGTCCAAAGCGTGGTACCTGGTTGAGCGGATGCCTTCGCCGGGCAGAAGATGAGAGTAATCACCATCGAGAGCGCGACCATCAAGAATCGGCGCGAATGATCCCTAGAAAAGATTCGCCCTAATTTCACATTGGAGCCGTCAGTTAAAGGTTTTGTTCTGTCGGAACGATATGAATTGAAACCGAAGTGCTCGGTTAGAGCAACATCGTATTTGAAGTCTTTGCATCGAGCGGGTCGCCCGAACGCGGGCGCGCACACGGCGCTGCGCGACGTCCAAGGAGTTGTCGGGGCAAGTGCCAACGGGTATCGGTTAACGGCAGCCTACCTTTTTGACAGTGCTGGGTCGCCTCTGGTGACTGGACGACCGTTGGCTGCGTTACTTCTCAGGCGCGCCGGACCAATCGGGATTTGGCGTGGGCATTTTCGCGCCGACGTCTTTGC
>CAZNOE010000934.1:0-2725 GCA_964574525.1 uncultured Bifidobacteriaceae bacterium | reverse complement strand
ACCAACTGGCCAACCAAGTTCCTGCAAGCCGCCTGGAACTGGCAGTTTGTTAATGTGGAAGGCAGCAAGGGCGTCCATAACGCGCCCTACGCCGTCGGTGTCCTCAAGGCCTCCATTGCCGACCTCACGGACGATCTCGATCACGATGGCCTCTCCGACAAATGGGAAATTGCAAAATTCGGCTCGATCACTGCCTACGACGGCAATGGCGATGCCGACAACGACGGCGTGAAGAATTCCCTCGAATTCGCCGCCGGCACCAATCCACTCCTCGCGGACTCGGACGGTGACGGTATCAGCGACCTGACCGAACTCCAGGCTGGCAGCGACCCGCTCAATGCGCTCGATATGCCCGGGTTCGTCGTGAAGATCTACACTGCGGCCGAAGTCGAGTTCGCCTCGGAGGTTGGCAGGCGATACCAGGTCCAAAGGGTTTCCGACCTGACGGGCACGTGGCTGAACTTCGGCTCCGTGACGAACGGCACCGGCAACATGATCTCCATGACCGCCTCGACGCGCACCGGTGGGACCCAAGGTTACTTCCGCGTGGTGCAAGTGCCGTAGTAAGGCTGGCTGGTCAAACGAAATTACATACGCCTCTCCCCGTTCTGCGGGGAGGGTTTTTTTGCGGAAGCTTCCACGGTTTTTGACCGCGCCGGACCACCCGCCTTCACCGGGACTTTCCTCAGAGGCCTCAATTCGTGAATGCGTTGCGTGTGCGCCGTCCGATCCGTGCGCCGCAAACAGCGCATTCGCAGTACTTGCATGGTGCGCTCGTTGCTTTCCAGCGCCTCATGTTTATCAAACGTCCTTGCGCGGAAACAACGGCTCGGGCTGGCCGATGGTGTGGCCTGCAGCCAACCCGCCCCAACTGGCCGCGGCGAGTTTGTCCGGCGCGGTGTTGAGGCCAAGCTGCGCAAAGATTTTGCAGGCGGTCCCCGGAAGAAACGGCCAGAGCAACACTGCCAGCAGACGACAGGTCTCTGCCAGGTTGTAAAGCACTTCGTCAAGTCGTTTCGCTTGCGCCGGGTCTTTGGCCAGCTTGAACGGCGCGGTGTGGTCCACGTATTGGTTGGCCCGCGTGACGAGCGACCAGATCGAGAGCAGCGCGGCTTGAAGGTTGTTCTTTTCGAGCAGCGCGAGTGTCTCGGTGATGATCTTTGCCGCATCGTCTGCAAGTTCGCCCTCGCCCCTCACCCCGTCCCTCTCCCCACCCGATGGGGAGAGGGTGATCGAAGACCGGGTGAGAGGTTGGGCCGGCACGACGCCATTTCGATACCGCTTGAGCATCGAGAGCGAGCGATTGACCAGATTGCCGAGGCCGTTCGCGAGTTCGGCTTGATAACGCGCCTTGAAGCCGGCGTCCGTCCAGTTGCCGTCCGGGCCGATGTCCAGTTCGCGCAGCACATAGAACCGAAACGCATCCACGCCCCATTCGTTGATGACGGCAACCGGATCAACGATGTTACCGGTGGTCTTGCTGATCTTCGCGCCATCCTTCTGCCAGAAGCCGTGAACCAGAATCTGTTTCGGCAACGGCAGCCCCATGGCCTTGAGCATGATCGGCCAGAAGACGGCGTGAAATTTCAGGATGTCCTTGCCGATGACGTGGATGTCGGCAGGCCACAACTCAAATTGAGAGTTGAGAGTTGAGAGTTGAGAGTTGATGGATTTGCAAACGAGCGGATCGCCGTGTGCGGCGGGGATGCTGATGTAATTCACCAGCGCGTCGAACCAGACGTAGGTGACGTAGCTGGCGTCGAAGGGCAGGGGGATTCCCCAGTTCAACCGCGCCGCGGGCCGCGAGATGCAGAGGTCTTCGAGCTTCTGGCTTTTCAGGAAACCGAGCACCTCGTTGCGGCGATAGTCGGGTTGCACGAACGAGGGATTCGCGTCGAGATAATCAATCAGCCATTGCTGATGATCGCGCAGCTTGAACCAGTAGTTGGTTTCCTCCAGTTCGATCACTTCCCCATACGCCGGGTCGAATGTTCCATCCGGCAGGCGGTCTTTGTCCGTCAAAAACGTCTCCTCCTTCGTCGAATAAAAACCCTTGTAAGTGGCGGTGTAAAACTGACCCTCCGCGTGAAGCTTCGACAGGATCGCCTGCACAAACTCCTTGTGGCGGGCTTCGGTCGTGCGCACGAAATCGTCATTCGTGATGCCAAGGCTCTGCCATAACCCGCGATAACTTTGGGCGAGTTCGTCACAATACGCCTGCGGGTCTTTCCCCTCCGCGACCGCGGCTTGCTGCACCTTCTGTCCGTGCTCATCGAGGCCCGTCAGATAAAACACCTCCTGCCCGAGGCTGCGCCGCGCGCGCGCGATCACGTCCGTGACGATCTTCTCGTAGGCATGACCCAGATGCGGCTGGCCGTTGAGGTAATCAATGGCGGTGGTGATATAAAACCGTTTGCTCATCGCACGCAGTGTGACGGAGGAGCAAAAGGTTGGCAACTGATTCAAGGTTATCAATCCGGGCGGGAGAATCTTTCAATTAGTTTGGTAATGCGTATGATGCGCAACATTGGCGCTCCCGCCAGCCACTGCCAGATTCGCCGGGTGAAAACGAAGAAGCCGGCGACGTCCCCAGCCGGGGAAAAATCCTCAGGGATGCGGCTGGTGGAAAATTCATATATCACCGATAACTCCGCCAAATCCTTAAACTCATTTCACAGCCATCCCATAGACTCGTAGAACGGATGGAAAAGCCATCAATTTCCTC
>CAZNOE010000933.1:0-2726 GCA_964574525.1 uncultured Bifidobacteriaceae bacterium | reverse complement strand
AAGCACGTGGAGCATCCAGGCGCCGACGAAATTCGCACTCGTGGACCCGGCCAGCGGCAAGACCGTGAATTATCTCTACACTACTTCGACCAATCTCGACCTGCGGCTGTGGAAGGGCCATCGCATCATTGTGACGGGCCAGGAAGGCTTGGACGCGCGCTGGCAGAACACGCCGGTGATCACGATCCAGCGCATTCAGGTCGTCGAGTAATGCTGGCGGGGAATCTCATTGACGGGCGGGCCATCGCTGGGCAAATCCAGAGCGAACTCATCCAGCGCATCGCGGCGCTAAAGGCACGTGGCATTACGCCCGGTCTGGCATTCGTTCGAGTCGGCGAAGATCCTGCCTCGAAAGTCTATGTCGGTCGGAAACAAAAGGTTTGCGCTGAGCTGGGAATCTTGTCCGGCACGCAGATAATGCCCGAAGACGCAAGCGAAGCAGAACTGCTCGCAGTGATTGAAAGACTAAACGCCGACAAGCGGATGCACGGAATTCTCGTGCAGGCGCCGTTGCCCCGACAGATTCGGCAGGAGGTCGTGTATGCGTCTGTGTTGCCGCAGAAGGACGTGGACGGTTTTCATCCCGTGAACGTTGGCAAGCTGATGCTCGGCGACACGACTGGTTTTCAACCTTGCACGCCGGCGGGAATTCGCGAACTGCTCGTGCGCTCGAATGTGAAGACCGATGGCGCGGAGGTCGTCGTGCTCGGGCGCGGGAACATCGTCGGCAAACCGATGGCGGCGATGCTCTGCCAGAAAGCGAAGCACGCGAACGCGACGGTCACGATCTGTCACTCTGGAACGCGTGACATCAAAGCTCATTGCCGCCGCGCGGACATAATCATTGCCGCGATGGGCGTGGCGGAGTTCGTGACGGCGGACATGGTGAAGCCGGGCGCGGTGGTGATTGACGTGGGCGTGAACCGCGTGAATGATCCGGCGGCGAAAAGCGGCTCGCGTCTGGTGGGCGATGTGGATTTCACGGGCGTGCAACCCATCGCCGGAAAAATCACCCCCAATCCGGGCGGCGTCGGACCAATGACCATCGCGATGCTGATGCAGAATACGGTGCGCGCGGCGGAGGCGGCGGCTCAATGAGTGATTGGTTAAATGAGTTAAATCAGTTACACACACTCGAGCCGCGAACCTGATTGGCGATCTAACCATTTAACCATTTAACTCCCCAAAATTCTCCCAACCATGAACCCCACCCGAATCCTCCCCGACTTGCAATGCTCCTTGCTCTGCGAGGAAATCCGCCAGGAAATCAATGGCAGTTTTTTTCTCATTGGCGTCATCAATTTTATCCGCGTGCCCAAACTGCCGGTCATGGCATTCCGGCTTTGCGTGTTCAATCGCTGGGCAGCCGGCTTGGGCCAGTTCACCGAGAGCGTGCGGCTTATCGCTCCGGACCAGATGACCGTGCTGCGTAAAAGCGAGGTAAAGTTCACGTTGCAGGACGCGGCATTGAGCGCGACGAACGTCACCGTGATGCCGCAAGTGGAATTCAAGGCCGCTGGTACGTACTACATCGAGGTCCTCGTGGATGATGTGATGAAGCTGCGCTATCCCGTGCCGATCGTCCATACGCCACCCCCGGAAGCACAAGGACCGCGCGCGACGCCAGGCGAAGCGCCGGCTGGATCGCCGGGCGCGTGATGGCGCCGCGCGGAAACTTCAACGACAAACCATCCGAGATCCGTTAGGATTGAGCACGCGTATCGCTCAAAACCATGACGGCTTCGGATTCACTGCCATCCGCCTGGGAACCCCTGACGCCACACGGCGTCGCGGCCTTCGCGCGCGCCGACACCGCACGACTGGTGCTCGTCCAATTCATCGTCGCACTCGTGGTGGCCGGCTCGGTGGTGTGGCTTTTGTACGACGGCTGTTTCCCCACCGTGCTTGAGGCGATCAAGCAAATGCCAACCGAAGGCGAGATTCGTTCGGGCAAACTGAATTGGCGCGGCGACTCGCCGCGTTTGCTGGCGGAGGGAAGATTTCTGGCATTCAGCGTGGACGTTGCCCATGCGGGCGACATTCGCTCCCCCGCCCATCTGCAACTGGAATTCGCCAAGGACGGTTTTGTAGGGCACTCGTTGTTTGGCTACGCAGCCGGACACTATCCGCAGAGCGGGACTATTCCATTCAATCGCACGGAACTGCTGCCGAAGTGGGGCGCGTGGCAACCGGCGTTGCTGGCACTGGCGGCGGTAGGCGTCGTGGTCTGGCTCTTCCTGTCCTGGCTCGTGCTGGCGACAGTTTACGCGGGGCCAGTGTGGCTGGCCGGATTTTTTGCGAACCGTGATTTGAGTTTGCGCGCGAGTTGGAAGCTGGCGGGCGCGGCGCTGCTGCCCGGCGCACTGGTGATGGCCGGCGCGATTCTACTTTATGACTTTGGCGCGCTGGACCTGGTGCAGATGACGTTTGTGTTCGGAGGGCATCTGGTGCTGGGCTGGATTTACCTTGGCGTCAGTCCGCTGTTTCTGCCGCGCCCTTCCGCGGTCGTAGTAGTAGGGAAGAATCCATTCACGCCGCCGCCCCGCGCGTGAGTTTAACCAGAGTCGTTCCCGCGGGGCGCGGGTCAAAAGGCTTTGCGCCAAGGGATTAGGCTGCGGCCCAAGGTTCCGCCCCAAATCGCCGTGGAACTGAACTGTCGTGGTACGATCACTGGGTGTGAGACGAAATCCTTCCAAAACGCAATAAGGGCTTGTTTTTGCCGGATG
>CAZNOE010000932.1:0-2736 GCA_964574525.1 uncultured Bifidobacteriaceae bacterium | reverse complement strand
GCAGGTAACGCATGGATTCCTCCCAGCGCACGGACGAGGTCACCTGCTCGACCAGCCGCGCGCTGATTTGATCCAGAGCACCATGCGGTTGCGCGGTGACGTTGGAAATTACCGGCACGGCCGGCCCGAGGATTCCCGCCTTGGCAAGCTCCGCCTTCAATTTCGGCTGCGCGCTGGCCATAAGCGGCGAGTGATATGCCCCTGCCACCGGCAAAGGAATCGCACGCTTGGCGCCTTTCGCCTTCGCGAGTTCACAAGCCTTCTCGATTTTCTCCGTCTCGCCGGAAATCACGAGTTGGCCGGGGCAATTCAAGTTCGCCAGCACCACGCCCGCTTCGGCGCACACTTCGCGCGTGGGCGACTCATCGAGACCAATGACCGCTGCCATGCCTCCTCGCGTCATGTCGCACGCCTCCTGCATGAAGCGACCGCGCTGGCGCACGACGCGCAGGCCGTCCTCGAAACTTATCGCTCCCGCCGCCGTCAGCGCCGTGAATTCGCCAAGGGACAATCCGGCTGTCGCGTCGAACTTCAGTGCTGGCACACGTTCTTTCAGCAACTCGAACGCAACCCAACTCACGAGGAAGATTCCCGGCTGTGCATTTTCGGTTTTGGTCAGCCCGGCTTCCGGCCCGTGGAAGCAAATCGAAGCCAGGTCATAGCCGAGTGCAACCTTGGCGCGGTCGAACCACGCTTGGGCAGACGGGAACGCGGCGGCGAAATCTTTGCCCATGCCGACCACTTGCGCGCCCTGTCCGGCGAAGAGGAGTGCGGTTTTGCTCATAGAATGGGAGCGAATTAACACCAGGCAGCGCTGGCGGGAAAGCCGATAGTTTCTGAATCCCTTGACAACGGCAACGTCCGAACTTGAAGCTGGCTGAAAGCACGGCTAGGCTAATGAACACGAGATCGCGCTCAACCTCCCTTGGTTTGGTCGCTACTTTTATTTCGGTGCTCCTGCTCTCTGCTGAAACAAACCAACCCTTGCAAAACTTCGCGTCGCCACGCCCATTCCGCGCCGGTGCCGCCGCGAGCAACATCACACCGCGGCTGGGCGTCTCCATCAACGGCCACTTCAACGACCGGATCGCCACGCACATTCACGACGAGTTGCACGCGCGCTGCGTTGTGCTCGACGACGCCCAGACGCGCCTCGCCATCGTGGTGTGCGACAGTTGCATGATCCCGCGCGCGGTGATGGATGCTGCCAAAGAGTTGATCCAGCAACGCGCCGGCATCGCCGCCGACCACGTGCTCATTTCTGCGACACACACGCACACCGGGCCAACGTGCGTCAGCATTTTTCAGAGCGACGCCGACGCGGATTACGCAAAATTTCTTACCGGACGAATTGCCGACGGTGTGCAGCGCGCCGCGAACAATCTTGCACCGGCGAAGATTGGTTGGGGTGTTGGCAAAGAGCCGAACCAGGTTTTCAATCGGCGCTGGCGCATGAAGCCCGGGACCATTCCAGTCAACCCGTTTGGGAGCACGAACGATCTCGTGAAAATGAATCCGCCGGTCGCAAGTCCGAATCTGGCCGAGCCTGCCGGACCGACTGACCCGGACGTTTCGATCCTTGCCGTGCAGTCGCCGGAGGGCCGGCCCATCGCGCTGCTGGCGAACTATTCCCTGCACTACGTCGGCACGAGCCGCGGCAACGACATTTCCGCGGACTACTACGGCGCATTTTGCGACCGCATCCAGCAACTTCTTGGCGCGGACCGGCTTGATCCCCCGTTCGTCGCATTGCTTGCGAACGGCACAAGCGGCGACATCAACAACATCAATTTCCGCCAGAAGGCGCCATCGAGACAGCCGTACGAGCAAATCAACTTCGTGGCCGATGCCGTGGCCAGGGAAGCGCACCGCGTTTACCAGACGCTGGAGTTTCGTGACCGGGTGCCGCTCGGCGTGGCGCAGAAGGAAATCAAGCTCGGCGTCCGCTTGCCGGGTGAAGCGGACGTGGCGCGCGCGGAACAAATCCTTGCCAAGGCCAAAGCCACGGAACTGAAAACGCCCGAGCAGGTTTACGCGCGCGAGACGGTGCTCATGAAAGATTACCCCAAGGAAGTGCCGGTGATCATTCAGACGATGCGCATCGGCGAGCTGGGAATCGCGGCAATCCCGTGCGAGGTGTTCGTGGAAATCGGACTGGCGATCAAAGCGAAGAGTCCGTTCAAGCCGACGTTCACCATCGAGCTGGCGAACGGTTACAACGGCTATCTGCCAACGCCCGAACAGCACAAACTCGGCGGCTATGAAACTTGGCGGGCGCGCTCAAGCTATTTGGAAGTGGACGCCTCACCGAAGATCGTTGATGGGGTGATGGAGCTGTTCGCGAAACTCAGATAAGCAGAGAGATGAGAATCTTATTGCAAGCAGTGTCGGCATTGGCGCTGGTTATTTCGTGCGGCTGCAGTTTGTCGTCGAAGATCACACGCGAAACCGAACTGCCCCGGGTCAAGCTGCGCGAGGCGTCGCTGATTCAGTTTCGCGGCGCGAACAGTCCCGGCCCGGACAAGCCCGGCGAGTGCGATTGCAACAACCCGGCGCATTGGGACGGCGAAACGCTTTACGTTTTCAACTCCGCGGGCCACCCTTGGCGCAGCGCCGGTCCCGACCTTTTCCATCTCCAGACAAATTACGTGCGTTGCGAATACGACACCCGGGCCAGCGGCGGCCGCTGGATCGAGTGCATCTGGAAGGCGGACGACGGCACGCTTTACGGCTGGT
>CAZNOE010000931.1:0-2736 GCA_964574525.1 uncultured Bifidobacteriaceae bacterium | reverse complement strand
GCAGGTCCGCGCGCTCATCGAGCATTATATGGGAAACGCCGCGGTGCTGCGCGGCGGCGCGAAGAAGGCCGGCCTGAAAGTTTTCGGCGGCGTGAACGCGCCTTACATCTGGGTGCGCACGCCGAAGGGCGTCACAAGCTGGCAGGCGTTCGACAAAATCCTCGGCGAAGCGAACGTCGTCATCACACCCGGCAGCGGCTTCGGCTCGAAGGGTGAAGGTTATTTCCGCATCAGCGCGTTCAACAGCCGCGTCAACGCCGAGGAAGTCGCGCGAAGGTTGCAAACGTTGAAGTGGTGATTGCATCGCGCGACCCGACAGTGCTTGCCGTTTCCGCTCCTTGGCGTAATATTCACGGCGACATAAGGTATGAGGGGCACATCCGGCGACGGGGCAATTGCCAGCGCCGAGCAGATCCGCCATGGAAAACGAAAAAGATGCAACACGCAAGAAGCGCGTCCTCGTCGTGGACGACGACCTCGAATTGACGCTGATTTACCAGCAGCTGCTGGAGGCTTGCGACTACGAAGTCACCACCGCCTCCGACGGCATCCTGGCCCTCAAACAGGTTCTTTACCAGGACGTGGATGCCATCCTCTGCGATCTCCGAATGCCGGAGCTGGAAGGCGACTTATTCTACAGCGCGGTCGAACGCGCGAAACCGGGTCTCTGCCGCCGCTTCATCTTCATCACCGGCGCGGCCGAAGACCCCAAGTACCACGCGTTCCTCAGCCAAGTGAAGTCGCCGATCCTGCGCAAACCAGTGCAACCGGCGAAGCTGCTGGAGGAATTGCGGAAATTGCTCGAAGCGCAGGCTTGAAGGCGCGCGCGCGGCCTGATTGTTCGCAGCATGATCGCCTTTATCATCGCCGGCTTCATCGTTCTGAAGCTGGCAATGCAGCTTTGGCTCGCCCGTCTGAACCGGCGACACGTGTGCGCGCACGCCGACGCGGTTCCCGCCGCGTTCAAGGAAACGATGGACGAGGCGACTTACGCAAAATCTGTCGAATATACACTGGCAAAAAGCCGGCTCGGCCAGTTCGAGGACATCTACGACACAATTGTCCTCCTGGTGGTCTTGTTCAGCGGCGTGTTGCCCTGGGCATTTCAGTTTTTTCAACAGCACGCGGGACCTGCCGCTTGGGCGATGGCGGCCTTCTTGTTCGCGGTCGGAACGGTGATGTCGCTGCCGGGACTGCCGGTGGATTGGTTTGAGCAATTTCGGTTGGAGCAAAAGTTCGGGTTCAACACGACAACGCTTAAGACCTGGTGGCTCGACCGGCTCAAAGGTTTTCTGCTCGCGCTCGTGCTCGGCTATCCGCTGCTCGCGCTCGTTTTGAAATTCGTCGAGTGGACGGGCGACGGGTGGTGGCTGTGGGCATGGGGCGCACTGCTGGCGTTTCAACTGCTCATGCTCGTGCTCGCACCGGTGCTCATCATGCCGTTGTTCAACAAATTCACTCCGCTGCCCGGCGGCAGCCTGCGCGAGCGGCTCTTGAAGCTGGCGGAACGCACGGACTTTCGCGCCCAGAGCATTCAGGTCATGGACGGCAGCAAACGCTCACGTCACTCGAACGCGTTCTTCACTGGCTTTGGACGTTTTCGCAAGATCGTTTTGTTCGACACGCTGGTCGCGCAACTCGCCGAGCCGGAACTGGAAGCTGTGCTCGCGCACGAGATCGGCCACTACAAGAAAAAGCACATCCCAAAGATGCTGGCGGCGTCGGCGTTCGGTTCGCTTATGGGCTTCTATGCGATTTCGATTCTGGCAAAACAGGATTGGTTTTTTCGCGCGTTCGGTTTTGAGCCAGGCCACATTGCTCCGGCCCTGCTGTTGTTCGGGTTGCTTGCGGGTGTCTTCACGTTCTGGCTCTCGCCGCTGTTGCATGCGTGGTCGCGGCGCTACGAATATCAGGCGGACGCCTTCGCGGCGCAGGTCATGAAGGAAGCGCGCTCGCTCGTCGGCGCGTTGCGCAAACTGACGGAGAAAAACCTGAGCAACCTCACGCCGCACCCGGTCTATAGTGCGTTTTACTACTCGCATCCGACGTTGCTGGAACGTGAGCGGGCGCTGCTCTCTCATTAACACCGGGTTTCAACCCGGTGAAGTGCGCCGTCAGATGAACAAACCGTTTCAACGGTTTGTTCAGGGCGCGAGGAGAAACCGTTGAAACGGTTTTAGCTCTCGCTCCTTCGAACACCGGGCTGAAGCCTGGCTGAAGCCCGGTGCTAATGAGAGGAAATTCGCCACGCCAAAAACTAGATGCTCGCAGATCGGGTTGTGCGCGTTCTCCGGTTGCTTTTCGAAGACTTAAGCTCTTGAATCACTCGCGCATGATTCGCCTCGTTCAGCTTAAACATCCAAAGCATGGTCGCCGCGTCGCCGCCGTGGAGGACGACAAGCTCTGCCTGCTCGATAGCGTGGATTCGATCTTCCGCCTCGCGGAAGCCGCCATCACGAGAAAGATTTCACTGGCAAAGAATGTTGTCGCGTCACGCTCGCGCGAATCGCTCGACTATGACGCGATTTACTCTGGCAAATCAAGTTGGCGCTTGTTGCCCGCGTTCCATCATCCGGACGAACCGGCGCGCTGCCTCGTCACCGGCACGGGCTTGACGCATCGCAAGAGCGCGGAGAACCGCCAGGCGATGCACGTGGCGGCGGGTGATCGGCGGTCACAGACCGCCGCTACAGAATCGCCGCCGATGTCCGACAGCATGAAGATGTATCAGTGGGG
>CAZNOE010000930.1:0-2738 GCA_964574525.1 uncultured Bifidobacteriaceae bacterium | reverse complement strand
GCCTTCCGGCGGTCGGAAGGGACGTTGGCTCCGACGTTGCAAGTGGACGACCAGTCGGTCAAGAGCAAACCGGTTGACGTCACGAAACGCCATGCGAGGGTAACCATGCCGGAAGTAAGGCTTCCAGCCGAGCAGCGTCCGGTTGAGTTCAGCGATCATTTCGGTGATCGGCATGAAACAGCGGCGGCTGCCGGTCAGTTCGCGCAGGCGTTCGCGCAGTCGGGCAAGCGATTTCTTCGATGGGAACACGTTCAGATAGCGACCGTCGCGGCGATGCCAGCTACGATCATAACGAAACGTGAAGCCCAGGAAGTCCAGACTGGCCCCCGATTCATTCAGCTTCACCACGCGGGTCTTCTTTCGATTGATGGTCAAACGAAAGCGGCCTTCGAGCAACGATTCCACCCAGTCGATCAAGTGCCGGCTCTGGTAACGGGCCAGGATGACAAAATCATCCGCGTACCGCACCAGCTTGGCTTTCGCCCACGTGGCCGGGCCGTTCGGACCGTGAAACGCCTTCTCGAACCAGTGCAAGTAGATGTTCGCCAGCAAGGGCGAGATCACTCCGCCTTGCGGCGTGCCCTGCTTCGGTCGAGAAGTTTTCGTGCGGTTTTGTTCGTCCCGTTCGACGATGGGCGACTCCAGCCACGAGCGGATCAGGCTCAATACCCTGCGATCCGCAATGCGTACTTGGAGACACTTCATCAATGCCTCGTGTGGAATCGTATCGAAGTAAGCTTGCAGGTCCGCGTCGTACACTTCCCGGTAGCCTTGCACGAGCAGCATAGCGATCTGGTCCAGCGCCTGGTGGGCCGAGCGGCCGGGGCGGAATCCGAACGAAGAGTCCAGAAAATCCGCCTCGAAGATCGGCTCCAGCACCAGCAGCGTCGCCATCTGCACGATCCGGTCTTTGATCGTGGGAATGCCCAACGGTCGTTGCCGGCCATCCGGCTTGGGAATGTACACACGCTTGACCGGCTGCGGTCGATAGCACTTGGTGCGAAGTTCTTCTTGCAGGTCTTGCAAGAATTGGGCGGCACCCGGACCGTCGATGATGTCCTGGCAGGACATGCCATCCACGCCCGGTGCGCCGTTGTTCTTCCACACCAGATGCCATGCAGCCGTCAGCACGTCGAACCGATAGATCCGGTCGTACAAGGCGTAAAACCGAAACGTCGGTTCCTGCTTGGCCTTGCGGCCCAGCTTCCACCTCAGTTCAGAGACTTTCACCGGCAGCTTCACCCCCGCACGCACCTCCGGTTGGTCCGGCGGTGCATCGCTGGGATTCATTGCCGATGGTTCCGTAGTGGGCTTTGCCAAGCGGGTCTCCTTACTTCTTGTGGAAACACGTTCTCGGCAGGGTCCCTTCGCTCCACCGGAGTTACCCGGCTTCCACGCTACTACGAACCCCTCCGACTCCCGACACGGCCCGGCGACGGTTATTTATTCCCATCGACGGTTGGCTTCGCGGCTCGCCCGAGCCGTCGGCCTGCCGTATCGGGTCTCCCAGGTTCCTCGATTGATCTGTCGACGCCCGCCGTCCTCAGTCACCCCGGAGAGCCCGACCATTGCACGCGCTCGCTGCTTCCTGGTCGATGCTGGCTTCACCATCGTTGGAAGGGTGGCCACTCTCGATTTGTGTCACGAGGCCGAATCAGGTTCACTTGCGTTACGGCTGACGCCTTCGCCGAAGCAGGGCTTCGTCAGTCCGGGTCGCCCCGGCCAACGCCCGCTCGACTACATGGCCAACGAGCATTTACCATGACCAGTTCCTTTCAACTGATAAGATCAACCAGCCTTAGCCTGGCGCACCAACGACAGTCGAGTAGGAGAGGGGCAGCACATTGCTGCCGCCTCTCCCCTCATCAAACCGGACGTGCGGATTTCCCGCATCCGGCTTACCCGAAAATCTTTGTTAGGGGCATGCACGGAGTGAATCGCTTGGCCCACCAACGCAATCGTCGTCTTGGAGAGGCGCGCGGCAATTGCCGTCTTATGGGAGCAAGCTCCATGAGGAACGACTCTCCGCTTACGACGATACAAATCCGGCAGGGTCCCTTCGCTCGACCGGCATTACCCGGCTTCCACGCTACTATGAACCCCTCCGACTCCCGAGCAGACCCCGTGGCAGTTATTGATTCCCCCCACGAGTTGATGCCCAAGGCATCGTCTGTTCGGGTCTCCCAGGTTCCTCGATTGATCTTTCGACGCCCGCCGTCCTCAGTCACCCCGGAGAGCCCGACCACTGCACTTGCTCGTTGCTTCATGGTCGATGCTGGCTTCACCATTGTCGGCAGGTTGGCCACTCTCGATTTGTGTCACGAGGCCGAATCAGGTTCACTTGCGTTACGGCTGACGCCTTCGCCACAGCGGGGCTTCGTCAGTCCGGGTCGCCCCGGCCAACGCCCGCTGGACTACATGGCTCACGAACATTTACCATGATCAGTTCCTTTCAACTGACAAGATCAACCAGGCTTTGCCTGGCGCACCAACGACACAACGGCACGACGTACAAAGACCTGGTCTTCGTTGTGTCGTCGTGCCGTCGTGGTCCAATTCCGTCTTCCTTCCTTGGTGTCCTTCGTATGTTGGTGGTAATCCTTGTCCGTCATCGTTCTAATTGCGGTTTCACCATTCGCGTTTGCCCAACTAACAAATCCTTCTCGGAAAGCCGTCCCATGGAAAAACTCATCAACCGCAAATTCACGCTCGCCTCGCGGCCGGCGGGCATGCCCAAG
>CAZNOE010000929.1:0-2739 GCA_964574525.1 uncultured Bifidobacteriaceae bacterium | reverse complement strand
AATCCCGGTCCAGCTTCTTTTTCAAAAGTGGGTTACTGAGCGGTCCCACACCCACCCAAAGGACAATTGAATTTGCCTGCGATTTCAATTTCCGCTAGGTTTGGAGCATGACTGCGGCAAAAGTGATTGAAGATATCATGCACCTACCCCGGGAAGAACAATCACGCGTCGTTCAATTTGCTTTTGAACTGGCGCGCAGCCGTCAGCTTTCGGGCAAGGAGTTATCGGCGCTGGCGGAGCGAATGGTGGATTCAGACGATCCCGCGGAAATAGAAAGACTGAAGGCCGAGATCACGCGTGGCTTTTACGGCGAATAACCATGCCGCGCATTCGGCGACAGAATCTTCCTCGCGACCTATGGAAGCACCTGCTCGATCGTGTCAAGGGCCGCGACATTTCCGTTGATCAGCTTGGATTGCTGGCGGACTGGCTCGCGACAGAGCCGGAAGTTCCGGCCGGAAAATGGTTCAAGAAATTTCCCGGAATGATCGTGTGCGGTGAAGGCGAATTCATCAGAACTTTTCTTCAGACCGGGCAAATCCCGATAGGCAAAGAACTGAACTAACTTACGGTTGGTTAATCAACGAAAAGGAATTCATTAGCGCTTAAAAGCACCTGGGCATATTGATCCCACCGCGAAAGTGTTCCGCCTTTGCCGACTGAGCTTTCCGTGGCATGAGCGAGGAATTCCTGGCCGAGCTGGACCTCCTCTTTCGTCGGACGACGGCCATAGACGAGCAAAAACGTCTTTTCGATTCGCCGGTCGTCGGATTCATTCGATGAGGCAGTGAGCTTCGCCGCCAATGTCTTTGCCTGACGCACCATGAATTCGCTGTTCAGGAAAAACAATTGCTGTAGGGGAACGGTGGTGACCGTCCGCGCATCGCTCGTCACGTTCGGGTCGGGGAAATCAAACAGGCGCAGCAATGAATCCAGATTGTGCCGGCTAACCCTGGCGTAAAATGTCCGGCGGCGATTTTCCGGCGACAATTCCTTTGATTCGCCGCCGATCGTCGGATCAAGCGCGCCCGAAACGGTCAGCATGGCATCGCGCCAGGCTTCGACTTCGAGACGGCGGCGATTCATTCGCCACAATGATTTGTTGTCGGCATCAACGGTTTGATTGTGCACGTCGTCGCGGCTGCTCATTTGGTAAGTGGACGAGAGCATGATGGAATGGGTGAGTGATTTCACCGACCAGCCCGACTCCATGAATTGCGTGGCGAGATAGTCCAGCAGTTCGGGGTGCGTCGGCGGTTCGCCCAACGTCCCGAAGTTGCTGTGCGTGCGGACGAGACCATTGCCAAAGAGATGCTGCCAAACCCGGTTCACCATCACGCGCGCGGTGATGGGATTCTTCTTGTCTGCAATCGCCAGGGCCAGTTCCAGCCGGCCACTGCCATTGGTGAATGCAGCCATCGTTTCGCCACCGAAAACCAAAAGAAACCGTCGCGGAACTTCTTCTCCGGCGTTCGCCGGGTTTCCACGGAGCAGGACCTGCAGATTCCTGGGTGAACCTTCTTTCAGAGCGTGGACGAATGGATATTTCTCCGGCGCGTTCTTTTTCAAACGCTCCAAATCCGTCCGCAGCGAGGCCAAGTGCGACTTGTCCGATTCGGACAGCACGTCCTCAATCTTGTCCTTGGGCACCGTGAACACTCCGTCTTTGCCGGTCAAAGCGGTCAACGCCGCCGTTGATGATTCGTCGAGAGAAAGTGCCTCCGGTTTTTCCGACGATACCTTTCCAGCGGCGGCCTTGTGTTCTTCGATCGCTTGCCGAAGTTTGACCGCAGACGCGATATAGTTTTGAAAAGCCTCGGCTGCTTTGCGTGCTTTGCCTTCCCTTTCTTCCCCATCAGGGCCGCTGTCGGTATCCGAGCCAGCCCTGAGTCCGTTCCATTTTGCCAGTTGCGGCAATTGCTCTTTCGCGGGCTTGGCAGTGTAGTCCACCCAGCGTCGCAGAAACATTTCGTGGACTCCTTCCGCTTTGGCAAATTGCTCCATTGTGGTTTTTGGCTCGCTCTTACGCTGCCGCTCCAGCCGCCAGACGGCCATCAGATAATTGGCGGTCTTTTCCAGCATCGCGTCGCTCAGCCTGGTCGTTTCCTTCCTGATGAGGTTATCCACTTCCTTGGTTTTTGCCTCGAGGGCGGATTGGGATTTCTCGTAAGCCTTGATCGCCTCCGGCGAAGCCAGCGGCGTCTCCACGTATTCGCTGCTCGCGATGATCCCGCTCAACGCGTAGTAATCCCTGGTGGAAATGGGATCGAACTTGTGGTCGTGACAGCGCGCGCACGCGACGGTCAGCGCGAGGAAACCGCGCGACAACGTGTCCACGCGATCATCGAATTGGTCGAACATCTTGCCGTCGCCGTAATAGACCGGACCGAGCGCAAAAAATCCAAGCGCCGCAAGGTTGTTCGTCCGGTCGGGAGCGTCGAGCAGGTCCGCGGCGATTTGCTCTTTGATGAAACGGTCGTAAGGCATGTCCTCGTTAAACGCGCGCACGAGCCAGTCGCGATAACGAAAACCTTGCGGATACAGACGCGGCTTGAAACTGTGCGCCTGGTCCTCGCCGTAGCGGGCCACGTCGAGCCAATGCCGTCCCCAACGTTCGCCGTAATGCGGATTGGCCAGCAATGAATCCACGACTTTGGCAAAGGCGTCCGGCGAACGGTCCTTCTCGAACGCCGCGATTTCCTCGGCCGTCGGCGGCAGGCCAATCAAATCGAAATACGC
>CAZNOE010000928.1:0-2745 GCA_964574525.1 uncultured Bifidobacteriaceae bacterium | reverse complement strand
TGCGGGATCGGAACGAGGAGGTCGCAGGTGCAACTCCTGCCACCCTGACCATTTCTGGAAGGCAGGCAGATATAAGCTGGCTGCACCTGTCTCGAAAACAGGATCGGCATCGCCGAGGTCGGAGCATTACCGACGCCTTCCGCCAATTCTTTGTGAAGCGCAAAGCCAGGCCGCACATCTCGCTCCGCACTTGATTAAACAATCATGCGGGATGTGATTTGCACCATAAACACGAGGCCCGTTTTGCGCCACGCTCCCAAACAGCATGACAATCAGATCGGTCGGCCAGTTGGCCGCCGACAGACGCAAGCAAAGGCATTATGAATACTCAACAGATCGAATCCAAGTTTGAAGCGATGGGCGCGCGCCTGAAGGTGCGTGAAATTGCGTCGCGCTGGCGGCAGGGTGATCGCACATGGATCAGTCCCCGCGACTTTGCCGTGGACATTCGGCGCGATGGCAACGGTGAGTTCTTTGAACTCCGTGTTCCGACGCATTTGAGCGGGTCGCTGGAGGTTTCTGTAATGCAAAGCGAGCAGAAGCAGCGCCACCTGCTGCTCGCCGTGCGCAAATCAGGCGACAAACCACAACTCGATCGCTTCCTGTGCGGCCACGATGAACGCGAATGGTTCGTCGCCGCCGTGCCCGGTGGGGCATCGAGCGTGCGTCAAGCGATGGATGCGCTCCAACCCAATGACGTCCGTGATTCACTCGCGCAACATCAAGTCCCGTCCCGCGATCGCTACGCGCGCAAGAACCGCGCATTCCGCCGTCAGGGCGAATGGTTCTTCGTGCCGGAGCCGTCGTTCGTGGTGAACGAAAAATTCGTGCTCCACAACGAACCGCTGCGTCGTGGCAGGGGCAAGCCGCACATGGTTGAGCAGCTCTACCGCACCGGGGGAGAAACGGTTCATGTGTGCCGCCGTCACCCGGCGGGCATTACCCCGGCCGAGTATCGCTCGATCCTGAAGCGCTGGGGCTGGCAGTTGATGCGCCGCAACCCGGGTGTCTACGCGCGCGGCAACGTGCGCCACAGCGACCATGCCTCCATCACGCTGGCATTCTGGCATCGGGTCATCATGAACACTGAAACCCAGAGCCGCACGATGGCGAACGTGGCCTTCCTAGACTGAAGGCAAACCACGGCATCCGCATTGGGTCGCCGCACAACTGTCCCGTAGCTCAATAGCAGAGCGCCCGGTTGATAACCGGAAGACCGCGGAGCGTTACCGCGCGGGACAACCAATTTGAAAACTAAAAGCGAAATCCGACAATCGAAAGGAATCCCATGAAAATCTCCAAAGCACTCAAACTCAAAAACCAGATGGCTGGCGAAGTCGCTCATTTGAAGGATCTGCTCACGAAGCAGAATTCCCGCTCCAGCAAGCAGAAGTTCGACTACGACAACCGCGAAGTGTTGACCCGCCTGCGCGCCAAGCTCGCCGAACTGGTCAAGGTGAAGGCGGCGGTTGCCGCCGCCAATGCGGAAATCTACGACAAGATTTTCCGCCTGGCCGAACTCAAAGGCCTCGTCACCACGCTGACCGGCCTCGACACCAAGGCTGGCGTGTTTCACGAAGGCCGCGGTTTTGCCGAATCGGCCTACGAGGTCGAATACGTCGCCCAGATCGGCAAGGTGGACGTGGACAAACTGGTCGCCGAGTTGAGCGCCGAAATCCAGTCGCTGCAAGATGCGCTGGACGAGTTCAACTTCACCCGCAGCGTGAATCTCTGATTCAACTCGCGGTTTGATTCAGGTGCGCGGTGGCGACGGAAAGCCGCCGGCGAACTGCTGTCAAAAAGACGCTTCAAACGTCTCAATTGGACTGAAAATCCAATGACCACGCTGATGTTGATGCCGAGTTGTCAAACCACATCGGTCAGCCTGTGCAAAACTCAAGCCGCCGCCCGCAAGGCTCAAGCTTCATAGACAGTCTTTCGCAGCAGCCAACCCAAGCTGCCGCGCACCACTATTTCCACTGGATGGTGTAGTCAGTCTGCACGCCGGTCTGAAAAGCCGGAGGTGTCGGCGCAATCCCGACTCCAGTGGCCAACTTCCCAAAACCCAACCCGCTTTGGCGGGCCCAAAAGGAAACATGAACACACTGACTGAAACTCAGGTGCGCCTTTTCGCCTCGTCCAAAAGCTGGATTGAAGGTGAAGCGGTGCGCCAGCTCTATGCCACGGCAAAACTCGACGGTGTCCAGCGCGCGGTGGGCTTCCCGGATTTGCATCCGGGCAAAGGCTCGCCGGTCGGTGCGGCCTTCGTGACGGAGGACGTGATTTATCCGCACCTCATCGGTGGCGACATCGGTTGCGGCATGGCGTTGTTCAAAACGGATATCGTCCGTCGCGACGCCAAGCTCGACCGTTGGGCCGCCTTGCGCTTCGATCTCGAGCACCCGTGGGATGAATTCGTCGGCGACTTCCTCGCTGAACAGGATCTCGAATCCACGGAGTTCGACGCGGCGCTCGGCACCATCGGTGGCGGTAATCACTTCGCCGAGGTGCAGACCGTCGAGCAGGTGCTCGACGTGGCCGCGTTCAAGAAACTTGCACTCGGCAGGAAGCAACTCGTGGTGCTCGTCCACAGCGGTTCGCGTGGCCTGGGTGAATCCATCCTGCGGGCGCATGTGGATCAGCACTTCGGCAACGGAGTCGAAGCAGATTCGTTTGTGGCGGAGGAGTATCTCCGTGGTCACGACTTTGCCGTGCGCTGGGCCAAGGCGAACCGCGAGCTGATTG
>CAZNOE010000927.1:0-2746 GCA_964574525.1 uncultured Bifidobacteriaceae bacterium | reverse complement strand
GCGCGCACAACGGGAAACACGGCGGCTCGATTTTGCCCGACTCGCTCCGCTGGCTGTGGCGGGACTATCAGGCGAAGTGAGATTGCAGCGACGCTCCAGCGGTGGCCAGTTGGGGCAAGGCATTAACCCGTTTGCTTCTGGCGACGACAACCCCGCCGAAAAAAGTTATCGGCTTGCCCGTTTCACGCGGTTGCAGTAGTGTGCGCGCGTTATGGATACCACCTCACCGCCGACTTTCAACGATCCGCCACCACCGCCGCCGCTGCCGCCACCGCCCGTCATGGCGCCGCCGCCACCGCCGCAGCCGTCACGACGTGGCCGCGGGTGGATGATTTTCGCCTTCGTACTGCTGGTGTTGCTGGGGATCAGCGTGCTGATGAATCTCGGTCACATGGTCGAAAGCCTGTTCACCATTAAAGGCGTCCGCACCCACACCGTAGGTCCCCGGCTTGATGAGGTGGTCCTCGAAGACAACGACGCCTCGTCCAAGATCGCGGTCGTGCCCATCGAGGGCATCATCACGAGCCAGATCATTGACCGCGGCGGGTTCAGCCTGGTGGACATCATCAAGGCGCAATTAAAACGCGCCGATAAAGACGACCGGGTGAAAGCGGTGATTTTGAAAGTGGACTCACCCGGCGGGGAAGTGCTGGCCTCGGACGAGATTTCCAACGCCATCGAGGAGTTTCAAAGCAAGTCCAGCAAACCCGTGATCGTTTCGATGGGCAGCGTCGCCGCGTCCGGGGGTTATTATGTGTCCGCGCCGTCGCAGTGGATTGTGGCCAACGAACTCACCATCACTGGCAGCATTGGTGTCATCATGCACGGATTTAATTATCGCGGCCTGCTGAACAAGGTCGGCGTGCAACCACAAGTCTATAAGAGCGGCAAGTTCAAGGACATGTTGAGCGGCTCGCGTGAGCCGGAGGAAACCACCGCGGAAGAACGCCAGATGCTCCAATCACTCATTGACGAAACGTATGGCAAGTTCAAAAGCGTTGTCGCCGAAGGCCGCAAGAACGCGCACGACAAGAATGAAAAAGACGGCAAGGCTCTCGCGAGCGAGTGGGCGGACTATGCGGATGGCCGTGTTCTCTCGGGCAAGGAAGCCTATAAACTGGGTTTCGTAGATGAGTTGGGCAATTTCGAAGTCGCCGTCAAACGCGCGAAGAAACTTGCGCACACCCGGGCCGCCAATATCATCGAATACCGGCAGCGCTACGACCTTTCGGATTTTTTGGGGATGTTCGGGGAAAGCCAGAGCCGTGTGATCAAGGTGGATGTGGGCGTCGAGATGCCGAAACTCGAAGCCGGCCGGCTCTATTTTTTGTCACCGACTTACCTCCACTAACGTGAAGGGCGTGACGGTCATCACGCATCCGTTGGTGCAGCACAACCTCACCCGGCTGCGCGACAAACGGACGCGCCCCCAGGAGTTTCGCCGCGTGCTGGGCGAGGTCGCCGCGTTGATGCTTTACGAGGCCACGCGCTCCTTCGCCGTCCAGGGAACGCCGGTGCAAACACCGCTCGCGCCCGCGCGGGGGTTTAAATTAAGCCGCGAAGTCGTGCTGGTGCCTGTGCTGCGCGCCGGTTTGGGCATGTTGGATTCCATTCTGCAATTGATTCCCAACGCGCGCGTCGGCTTCATCGGCCTCAAGCGCGAGGAGACGACCTTGCGCGCGCAGTTTTATCACAAAAGCCTGCCCAAGAATTTGCAACGCTTTGAAGTCATCTTGATTGATCCCATGCTGGCCACGGGCGGCAGCGCCGTGGCGGCGATGGATTTGCTCGCGGAATTGGGCGTCCGCCGCGTGCGGCTGGTGAATCTCGTCGCCGCGCCGGAAGGCATCAAGCACGTGCGACGACATTACCCCGCTTTGCCGATCTTCACGGCGGCCGTTGATCGCAAGCTCAACGAGCGCGGCTACATCCTGCCGGGACTCGGCGACGCGGGCGACCGGCTGTTCGGGGTTTAAGTGAATCAGAATCTAACTCTGCGGTTCCTCAACGACTATGAAGTCTTCCGATACTTTGCTGATGGTCGCGGACAGCGAGCACGACGCCAACATGCTTTACGCGGTGGGGATGTTCGTGCCCGATCCGTTCATCTATCTCTGCATCCGCGGCCGCCGATACATCGTGATGAGCGATCTGGAAATTGACCGTGCCCGCCGGACCGCGCCGCATTGCCGCGTATTGCCGCTCAGCCGATACCACAAAAATCTTTGTCGCGCCGGAGTCAAGTCGCCCGGCCTGGCGCGTGTGATCCAGGAGATCTTGAGCGAGAAAGGAATCCGCCGTGTGCTCGTGCCCTCGAGCTTTCCGTTGGGTCTCGCAACCGAGTTGGGCCGGTTGCGCGTCTCCGTCAAGACGCGCGCCACAAGCATTTTCCCTCAACGCGAACAGAAGTCCCTGACGGAAGTTAAAAAAATCAGCGCCGCGCTGGTGATGGCCGAAGTCGGCATGGCGGAAGGAATGCAGATGCTTCGTTCCGCGAAGATCTCGCGCGACCGGCGGCTCATCCATAACGGCGTCCCGTTGACTTCGGAGAAACTGCGTTTGGTGATAGACACCGCCGTGCTCCAGGCGTCCGGCCTGCCCGCGCACACGATCGTCGCCGGCGGCAGGCAAGGTTGCGATCCACACGAGCGCGGCTTCGGGCCGCTGCGCGCTAACGAGCCGATCATCATAGATATTTTTCCGCGTTCGCAGAAGACGGGTTATTTCGGCGACATCACCCGCACGG
>CAZNOE010000926.1:0-2749 GCA_964574525.1 uncultured Bifidobacteriaceae bacterium | reverse complement strand
CGATACGACACGTAGCACGGCTCGTGATAGAGCACTTCATCGCCCGGGTTGATGAGCGCGCGCAACGCGAGGTCGAGCGCCTCACTCACACCGACGGTGACGAGAATTTCGTCCTCCGGGTTGTATTCGCCGCCGAATTGTTTGCTGACGTATTTGGCCAGCGCCTTGCGGAGTTCGAGATAGCCGTAGTTGCTGGTGTAATGCGTCGCGCCGCGTTCCAGCGCGAACACCGTGGATTCGCGCACGTGCCAGGGCGTGTCAAAGTCCGGCTCGCCGATGCCCAGACTGATCACGTCCTTCATCGTGCTGACGATGTCGAAGAAATCGCGGATGCCCGAGCGCGGGATGTCGCGCACCGTCACGTTGATGCGGTCACGGAGCGACACTGAGTCTTTCTTCTGCATGGCCGGTTTCCATCAACACGCCGAAGCGCTTGTAGGTTTTGAGCATGAAATGGGTGGAGGTCGAGAGCACGCCTTCGAGGGGCGAGAGCCGTTCGCTGACGAACGCCGCCACCTCGCGCAAATTGCGGCCCTCGACGAACAACAGCAAATCGTAGCTGCCGCTCATCAAATACGCCGAGCGCACTTCGGGAAAACGGCTGATCCGTTCGGCAATGGTGTTGAAACCGCCTTCGCGCTGCGGTGTGACCTTGACCTCGATGACGGCCGTGACGCGATCCAGGTCGAGCTGGTCCTCGTCCAACACCGCCTGATAACCGCGGATGACCCCGCGCTTCTCGTATTCGGCGATGCGTTGGTTCACCTCCGCGACCGGAAGGTTCAGCATTTTGGCGATGTTCTCGCGCGACTCGGTCGCGTTGGCCTGCAGGATTTTCAGTAACTCGTCCATGATGGTTTCGGTTGATGTGCCGCGTATAACGGCGTGGCCGCCACGCGGCTTTTACGCCGCCCGAACCGTAACGGTTCAAAAGGCGGTTCGTCGAGCAGGAATAGATTTCGGCTTCAAGCTGGGGCCTTTTTGGCTGGTATTTACGGTGCAGTTGCCGCTACAAACGCCGGAGACACACCCGCATCGCCTATGCTCAGTCAATTCAATACTGCTTCCTTCTCATTCCCTTGCCGTTCATTCCTTTGCCTGTTCCTGCTCCCGGAGACAAAGGCAGGGGAATGTTCGGCAAGGGAATGAACTGAAGGCTGAACTCATGAACCGCAAACCACTAGATCTGATAATCGGTAGCCACCACTGCGAGCGAAGAATTTGCATCGCCTTCGCGTCACTGCTCCTGTTCACCGCCGCCCATGCGGTTGAACCGGGCAAAGAAATCCTCCTCTGGCCCAACGGCGCGCCCGGCTCCGAAGGCAAGACTGGCGAAACCGTGGTCCGCATCGCCGAGCGCGGTGAACGCGTCCTCTCCAACATCCACAAACCCAGCCTCACTCCCTACCTGCCGCCGGCGGACAAGGCCACGGGTTGCGCGGTGATCGTTGCGCCCGGCGGCGGACATCGCGAACTCTGGTCCGACCACGAAGGCCACAACATCGCGCGCTGGCTCAGCGAGCGAGGCATCGCGGCGTTTGTGCTGGCGTATCGTCTCGCGCGCGAGACCAACTCCACCTACACCGTGGACGACCACGCCCTCGCCGACATGCAACGCGCCCTCCGCCTCGTGCGCAGCCGCACCGCCGAATGGCGCATCGCCACCAACCGCATCGGCGTGATGGGATTTTCCGCCGGGGGCGAAGTCGCCTTCCTCTCCGCCCAGCGATTTGACGCGGGCAAACCCCTCACCCCGTCCCTCTCCCCATCGGGTGGGGAGAGGGTGGCCGAAGGTCGGGAGAGGGGCTCCAGCGACATGATCAATAACCAGAGCGCCCGGCCGGACTTCCAAGCCCTCATCTACCCGGGCAGTTCGCGCCGGATTGAACCCGCCACGAATTCGCCGCCGGTGTTCCTGGTCTGCGGCTACAACGACCGGCCCGACATCTCGGAAGGCCTGGCCGGCGTCTATCTCAAGTTCAAACAACTCAAAGTGCCCGCCGAACTGCACATCTACGCCGGGAGCGGCCACGGCTTTGGCCTGCGGGCGAACGACACAAAACCAGCCGGCAAATGGATCGAGCGCTTCGAGGAATGGCTGGCGGACAGTGGGTTTTTGAAAAAGCCGTGAATCCGCCAACTTGATTCGCCATGCACTTCTTCTATTTCGACGAAACGAAATACGATGAGCGCGAGAGTCCATTCTTTTTCCTTGGCGGACTGGCCCTCCGCGACCAAGACCTCCAAACCCACGAAGCCACGCTTTCCCAAATCCAGCAAAACTTTTTCGGCACGAGCATCCTCACGCAACAGACCGAGATGCATGGCCGGGAAATTTTTCACGGCAAAGCGCACTTCAAAGGCCGCAAGCTTGCCGACCGGCTCAACCTGCTGGCCGACATCGCCACCTTTATCACCACCGCGCAACTGCCCGTGAGGATCGTTCAAATTGATGTTACGACGCATCGGAAGAAATATCGCTTCGCCCAACCCGAGTACCAGCTTGGCCTCATGCTCATTCTCGAACGCTTCTGCGATTTCCTCGACGAAGCGAACGATCTCGGCCTCGTCTTCGGCGATTATGAGAAGGACGAAATCACGCGCGCCGTTCTCGACTTCTCCCAGTTCAAACTCGCCGGCAAGACCAGCATGCATTTCGGACGGCCCTTGGGCCGGCTCCTCGACACGATTTATTTCACCCACTCGCACCACAGCCGTTTCCTGCAAGCCGCCGACGTAATGCTCTACA
>CAZNOE010000925.1:0-2752 GCA_964574525.1 uncultured Bifidobacteriaceae bacterium | reverse complement strand
GTCCGGAACAGGCGGAGATGAGCGGACTGGATGTCGATACCCGCACCGATGTGTATTCCTTGGGCGTGTTGCTGTACGAACTGCTCACGGGCACAACGCCGTTTCCCGAGAAGGAACTGTTGAGCAAAGGCTACGGCGAGATGCAGCGAATCATCGCGGAACAGGAGCCGGAACGGCCGTCGTTGCGCGTGAGCACGTTCGTGGGTGAACAGCAAACGATCGTCTCGAAGAACCGGAGCACCGAACGGTTGACCTTGCAGCGACAGATCAAAGGGGATTTGGACTGGATCGTAATGAAAGCGCTCGAAAAGGACCGCACGCACCGCTACGACACACCGAACAATCTGGCCGCTGACATTGAGCGTCACCTTGGCGATGAGCCGGTCCTGGCCGCGCAACCGACCGTCCTTTATCAGTTGGGCAAGCTGTATCGCCGGCACAAGGTGGCGATGGCCACCGCCGCCTGCTTCGTGTTGTTGCTGACCGTGAGCGCCTGCGTCTCCGCCGCCCAGGCCATCAAGAACAAGTCCCTCTTCACCGCCGCCGAGGAGGCCAGACTGAAAGAGATGAGCGCGAAGCAACGGGAAACCGAACTCCGCCGCATCGCCGAGACTGAACGCGGCAAAGCGGAGGTTGAACGGGATCGCAGCCAGCGCTTCCTCTACACCGCCAACATAAACCTCGCAAAACAGGCTTGGGATGATGCCAAGGTGGGCCGGGTCGAGGAACTCCTCGACATGCACCGTCCACAACCGAATCAACTGGACCCGCGGGGCTTCGAGTGGTTCTACCTGGATCGCCTTTGTCACAGCGCCTTGCTTACGCTGAAAGGACACAGCGGCCCGGTCTCGAGCGTGGCATTCAGCCCCGACGGGCAACGGCTCGCCTCGACGAGTTGGGATCAGACCGTGAAAATATGGGACGCCGCGAGCGGTCAGGAGATGCTCACGTTGAAAGGGCACACCAACAAGGTCAGTAGCGTGGCGTTCAGCCCGGACGGGAAACGGCTCGCCTCGGCAAGTCATGATCAGACGGTGAAGGTATGGGACGCCATGAGCGGTCAGGAAATGCTCACCTTGAAAGGACATACCAACAGAATCGTGAGTGTGGCGTTTAGCCCAGACGCGAAACGACTGGCGTCGGCCAGCCGCGATCAGACAGTGAAGGTGTGGGATGCGACGAGCGGTCAGGAGATGCTCACGTTGACAGGGCACAGCAACGTGGTCTCGATCGTGATGTTTAGCCTGGATGGAAAACGGCTGGCATCGGCAAGTGGAGATTGGGAAAACCGGAAGAAGCCTGGGGAAGTAAAGGTGTGGGACGCCACGAACGGTCGAGAGACGTTCACACTGAAGGGGCACAAGCGCGCTGTCTGGAGCGTGGCTTTCAGTGCGGACGGGAAGCGAGTGGCGTCGGCGAGCGAAGATCTGACTGTGAAGGTATGGGACGCAACGAGCGGTCAGGAGATGCTCACCCTCAAAGGGCACGGCGGCCCAGTGTGGGGCGTGGCGTTTAGCCCGGATGGAAAGCGCCTAGCGTCTGCAAGTTGGGATCAAACGGTGAAAGTGTGGGACGCCGCGACTGGCCAAGAGATGCTCACCCTAAAAGGCCACAGTGACTGGGTCAGGTGCGTGGTGTTTAGCCCGGACGGCAAGCGACTGGCCTCGGCAAGCGAAGATGGGACGGCGAAGGTGTGGGACGCCGAGAACACCCAGGAGGCGCGTACGCTGAAGAATCACACCCATGTTGTCGAAGGGGCCGCGTTCAGTCCGGACGGAAAACGACTGGCTTCGGGAAGCTCCGATCAAACAGTGAAGGTGTGGGACACCACGACTGGTCAGGAGATACTCACGTTGCACGGGCACACCAACGCGGTTTTTGGCGTCGCATTCAGCCCGGATGGAAAACGATTAGCCTCCGCGAGCCGGGATCAGACCGTCAGGGTGTGGGATAGCACGAACGGACAACCGATCTTCACACTCACAGGGCACATCGGCTCGGCCTTTAACGTGTCGTTTAGCCCAGACGGGAAACGGCTTGCGACCACCAGTGGGGATCAACGAGATTCGAGCAAGCCCGGAGAGGTAAAGGTCTGGGATCTCGACACCGGCGCGCTGGCGCTCACGCTGGGAGGACATAAGGACATTGCGACTGACGTGGCGTTCAGCCCGGACGGAAAGCGCCTTGCCTCCGGAACTGGAAATCTTAATGGCTCGCCCGGAGAGGTGAAAGTTTGGGACGCCACCAGCGGTCAGGAAATTCTTACCTTGAAAGGGCACACCGACGCGATCCATGGGGTGACCTTTAGCCCGGATGGGAGATGGCTGGCGTCGGCAGGCCGGGATCACACGGTGAAGTTGTGGGACGCGACAAGTGGTCAGGAGATGCTCACGTTGAAAGGACACTACAATGTCGTCGCGAAAGTCGCGTTCAGCCCGGATGGCAAACGGTTGGCGACGGCAAGCTGGGATCAGACGGTGAAGTTGTGGGAGGCCGCGAGCGGTCAAGAGATACTCACGCTGAAAGGCCACACTGACGCGGTCTTGCGCGTGGCGTTTAGCCCGGACGGGCATCGACTGGCCTCGGCGGGCGTCGACCAGACGGTGAAGATTTGGGATGCCACGCCCCGTTCGCAAGCAATCACTCCCGCCGCGAAAACGCGGTGATGATTCGAATGACTTCGATGCGCCCACGAACAACGCGCCAGCGTCTTGGACTGCGGTGACGAGTCGGCGAAGTCACCGCTTTTTCG
>CAZNOE010000924.1:0-2762 GCA_964574525.1 uncultured Bifidobacteriaceae bacterium | reverse complement strand
TTTTCGGCTGGGTCAACGCGCCGTTCGCGTGGCTCATGGGCGTGCCGGCGCACGACTGTCAGGCCATCGGCGCAATTCTCGGCGAGCGCATCGTGCTCAATGAATTCATCGGTTACCTCTCGCTCACCGGGCCGAACACGCACGTGGACGAGCGCAGCTTCACACTGGCGACGTATGCGCTCTGCGGCTTCGCGAACTTCGCGAGCATCGCCATTCAGGTTGGCGGCATCGGCTCGCTCGCACCCGAGCGGCGCGGCGACATGGCCCGACTCGGCGTGCGCGCGATGATCGGCGGCCTGCTCGCGAGTTATCTCACGGCGACGATCGCGGGGATTTTGATTTGAGACCGCTTTTGGGCCGGCGATATACAAATCGGTAATCGACGGTGTCTATTGTTTGAAGAGGCCGGTCATGGCCGACGAAATCCAAAATGCGGATGCACCAGCCGAGGCTTGTCCGAGGCCGGACGACGCACCGCCAATTCCCACTCCAGTCGTCGTGCGATTTGATGGTGCGGACTGGTGGAGCTTCGCCATCACCACAGCGCTCGCCTTTGCCGTATATTGGTTCACGCTCGCGCCGGACGTGACGCTGGAGGATTCCGGCATATTCTCCGTCAGCGCGAGGTACGGAGGCGTGCCCAGCCCGCCAGGCTATCCAGTCTGGACAATTTACTCGTGGCTGTTCGTGAAGTTGCTTCCGTTCTCCAACATCGCCTGGCGCGTGGCGGTCGGATCGGCGGTCGCGTCGGCGTTGGCGTGTGGCCTGGTCGCCATGATGGTTTCGCATGGCGGCAAAATTCTTTTCGATGGGATGCGGGCTTTTTCGCAACTGAAACCGCGCGAACAAAATCTGCTTCGCTGCGTTTGCGGTTACGTCGCGGGCCTGGTCTTGGGATGCAGCGGCACGATTTGGAACCAAGCTGTAATCGTAGAAATACAAGGCTTGAGCCTTTTGCTTTTCGTTGGCGTATTGTTTTTTCTCATGTGCTGGTTTTTCGAGCCTGGTCGGAAACGGTTTCTTTGCGGAGCATTTTTTCTTTTCGGCATGCTGCTGACCAACAGTCAGGAGTTGATCGTCGCCCTGCCGGGACTCATTTGCGCCATCACGCTGGCTGACGCCAAAATCGGACGTGACGTGTCACTCTTCGTCGTGCCATTGACGACACTGGCAACGGCTCTGAACCAACACGGCGTTTGGATCACTTTCCCCGTGAAGCTGAACTGGCCGATGCTGGCAGCGTTTCTTGCCGTGGTATTGAGCGGGATTGCACTGGCGCTTATTACGCGGCGTGTCGGCACAGAATGGAGGACCACGTTACTCTGCGGACTTTGCCTGCTGCTCGGGCTGGCGTTTTATCTCTACCCGCCCCTCGCTTCGATGACGAATCCGCCGGTGAACTGGAGTTATCCGCGCACGGCTGAGGGTTTCATTCACATGATCGGTCGCGGCCAGTTTGAGCACGTTCATCCGACGGATGATTTCGTAACGTACGTCACCCAACTTTGGTGGTTCCTGCAGATGATTGGGAAGCAATTCGGCTGGCCGTATCTGGTGTTTGTCGTGTTGCCAATCGTGTTTGTTCGCGGGTTCCATCCGAAAGGGCGACGCTGGCTGCTGGCCCTGGTTGCCATTTTCCTCTGCGTCGGCCCGCTGCTACTTGTCATGTTAAATCCTCCCCCTGACAGGCAGGCTCACGAATTGATCGAATTATATTTCGCTTCATCGTATGTCATCCTCGCCGTGTGGCTGGGCCTGGGGTTGATGATGGCCGGTGCAAGAATGACAAGGCCGGTGGAAAAGACAGTCTTCGTGAAGCGTCGCGCCGCATTTCATTCTTTCCATCGGATTCCGATCTTAGTTTCATCTGTGGCTCTGTTCCGAGGATTAAAGACGACAGAACTGAACATGGCCTTTCTCAACGACAACTATTTGAAATTAAAAGCCGGCTACCTCTTTCCGGAAATCGGCCGGCGCGTGAAGGCTTTCTGCGAGGGGAATACGGAAGCGGCCAAACGTCTCATCCGCTGCGGGATCGGTGACGTGACCGAGCCGCTGCCGCCCGCGGTCATCGCCGCGATGCACAAAGCCGTGGATGAGATGGCCGTGCGCGAAACTTTCCACGGCTACGGGCCGGAGCAGGGTTACGAATGGCTGCGCGCCGCGATCGCGCAGAATGATTTCCGCAACCACGGCCTTGAGGTGGCCGACGACGAAATCTTCGTCAGCGACGGCTCGAAGTGCGACTGCGGTAACATCCTCGACATCCTTGGCCACAAAAACAAGATCGCCATCAGCGATCCGGTTTATCCGGTCTATGTGGACACGAACGTGATGGCTGGGCACACCGGCCCGGCGAACGAAGCGGGCGCTTACGGCAAGATCGTTTATCTCCCATGCCGCCCGGGCAACGGCTTCATCCCCCAGCCGCCGAAGCGACACATGGACGTGATTTATCTTTGCTCGCCAAATAATCCGACCGGCGCGGCGGCGACGCGCGAGCAGCTTGAAGCGTGGGTGAGATACGCCCTCGAACACAAGGCCATCATTCTGTTCGACGCGGCTTACGAGGCTTACATCCAAGACAACCCCTCACCCGGCGAGACGCCACCCTCTCCCCATCCGATGGGGAGAGGGCAGGGAGAGGGGAGCGTTTCAAGTCTATCCAACATTCCGCACTCAATCTATGAAATCTCCGGCGCGCGCGAGTGCGCCATCGAGTTCCGCAGCTTCTCGAAGAACGGCGGGTTCACCGGCACGCG